>JAGQXH010000880.1 GCA_020436695.1 Lewinella sp.
AGTAAAATATTGAAAATCAAAATTTTACTCTCGATACACCAAGAAGGAGACACAGTTGACTGGATACTCCCTTCCAATATCTAAAAGTCTAATAGTCCTAGTGTTCAAAAGTATCCAAACATCCCAAAATCCAAAAATCCAAACATCCATAATCCAAACGTCCCAAAATCCAAACGTCCCATAATCCAAACATCCCATAATCCAAACATCCCATAATTCCCAAAACAACCACATGAAATACAGCCTATTACTTTTCACCTTTCTGCTCAATAGTGCCGGTGCACTCCTAGCTCAGACCGGTACCATTCGCGGCAATGTTTATGACCAGGAAAGCGGAGCGCCCATTTTGTTTGCCAATATCCGGCTGGCAGGTACAGATCTGGGTACCAATTCCGATGAGAACGGCTTTTTCAGCTTGCCCGATATTCCGGTAGGAACTTATTCGCTGATAGCTACTTACCTGGGCTATGACAGTACCCGCGTTTCGCTAACTGTACGGGCGGACGCCATTGCTTACCAACGACTGGTAATGAAGGCTAACGCCATCAATCTTACCACGGTGGATGTCTCCGGCGCCAGAGAACGCGCCCGCACCGAAGTGAATGTATCGACCTTACAGGTGACGCCCAAGGAGATCAAAAGTCTACCGGCGGCCGGTGGCGAAGCCGATATCGCGCAATACCTCACTATCCTGCCGGGTATTGTTTCTACCGGTGATCAGGGAGGTCAACTGTACATTCGGGGAGGATCGCCCGTCCAGAACCGCATCCTGCTGGATGGAATGACGATCTATAATCCTTTCCACAGCATCGGACTGTTCTCCGTATTCGAAACGGAAACGGTGCGCAGTGTGGAAGTCCTGACCGGTGGGTTCAATGCCGAATACGGCGGACGAATCTCGGCCATTGTGGATATTCAGACGAGGGAAGGAAATAAACAGCGTTTTAGTGGTCTGGTCTCGGCCAGCCCCTTTCAGGCTAAGGCGCTGATCGAAGGCCCCATTAAGAAACTGGACCCGGAAACCGGAAACAGCATTTCCTTTCTGTTTACGGCCAAACATTCCTATCTCAGTCAGACCTCTCCCGTTTTGTATCCTTACGCAACGGACACTACGTTTTATAACTTCGCCAGTGGCGATACCAGTCTGCAGGATGTGGCGGATATCGGGCTCCCTTTTGACTATACCGACTTTTACGGAAAACTGTCCATCGTGGGCGGTGGCGGGAGCAAGTTGGATATTTTCGGCATGAATTTCCGGGATAGGTTCGATTTCGTCGGCCTGAGCACCGTCGACTGGAAAACCACTGGCGGTGGTGCCCACTTTGATCTGGTGCCCCCTAATTCAGACATCGTGATGGACGGGACGATCGCCTATTCCAAATACAATATCTCTTCCCTCGAATCCGACGGCCGCCCTAAAAGCAGCGAGGTAGTCAATTATACGGCCGCCCTGAATTTTACCTATTTCGGCTTGAACAAGCAACTGGATTACGGCTTCGAATTTACCGGATTCAATACCGATTTTTCCTTTACGAATTTGTTTGATATTCCCTTCCAGCAACGCGATTTTACCACCGAAATGGCCGGCTATCTGAAATACCGGCAGGTGCTGGGCCGGCTCATCATCGAACCGGGACTGCGTCTACAGTACTACGCATCACAGTCCAAATTCTCACCGGAACCCCGCCTGGGCTTAAAAGTCAATATCAGCGATCATTTTCGCCTGAAAATGGCCGGCGGCCTTTATTCCCAGAACCTGATCAGCACGGTAAGTGAGCAGGATGTAGTTAATTTCTTCGTGGGCTTTCTGGCGGGGCCGGAGCAGACCATTTACCGCCCCAATTCTTCGGAGGCTGCTAAAGACCGGCTTCAACGCGCTGTACACGGGGTGGCCGGGTTTGAGTTGGACCTGAACGATCATACCAGTCTGAATGTGGAGTCTTACTATAAAGGCTTTACCCAACTCATCAGCATCAATCGCAACAAACTGCGCGGGCAAGACCCGGACTTCCAGACGGAAACGGGCGAGGCTTACGGCATCGATCTCTCCCTACGCTACGAGCGCGCCCGCTGGTACGCCTGGCTGACCTACAGTCTGGCCAAAGTGACCCGCGATGACGGGGAGCAGGTTTATCCTACCATTTTCGACCGGCGTCATAACGTCAATGCCTTAGTCCGCTATCAATTTGGGCGGGGCAACAAATGGTCGCTGAGTGCGCGCTGGAACCTGGGCTCGGGTTTCCCGTTCACACTCACCCAGGGCTTTTACCAGCAGGTACCCTTCGATTCCGATCTCCTGACCGGAGATGTTCTGACCGGTAATTATGACATCGGTACCATTCTCAGCGACGAGCGCAATGACGGCCGTTTGTCTTACTACCATCGGCTGGATGTATCGCTTAAACGGGAATGGGCATTTGGCCGCTACGCCCGTATTGAAGGTAACCTCAGTGTGACCAATGCCTACAATCGCGATAATGTATTTTATGTGGATCGGCAGAGCAACCGGCGAGTGGATCAGTTGCCGGTATTGCCCAGTTTGGGGGTGACAGTGCGGTTTTAGAGGGCTTGTTTTGCAGTCTTTAGGAAGTGAAAGGAAACTCTAGCCAATCGTCTGGCGTAACTTTGTATACAATATTTCCTGTTCAAAAAATAATTATGAGACATAAACCATTTGTATTCTTTTTAATGCTAATTTTTATTGGCGCATGTGAAAATCCCTCAGCTATATTATCTGATAACGCTAAATTGAATATTAAAGAGACGCTAGAAAAATTGGCTGTTGATAACTTGAAAGCTTGGGAGCCACCATTTTCTGAAGAAGCATTTCTTGATTTTTTTACTCAAACCGAAGATTTTTCTTTTGCGGTAGATGGATTTCATATAACAAGCTATGAAGACTGGGTAGGGGTTGTTTATGAGAGCATGGATCATGATAGAAAAAGCTACAAAACCTATACTGATAACATTGAGCATGTCGAAACAGATATAATCAATGAAGACTATGGGTTTGTCACTGTTGATTATACTTGGGATTACACAAATAATGATGATGTTCGATATATGGTAAAGTCAATTGTAACGATGTTATTTAGGAAAGAAAATGGTGGATGGAAAATAGTAAATACTCACTGCTCACATGGTG
>JAGQXH010000881.1 GCA_020436695.1 Lewinella sp.
ATACTGGCTTTGGAGCGGGTGCCGGCTATCGGTGGTACCTCTCGGAGGGAGAACGTCCGAAAGGCCTTTATGCCGGTCCTATTGCCAATGTCAGTTTTATTGGAACCAATGATGACTTCGTTGGCAACTACACGCTCATCACCCTTGGTGCCGTGATCGGCTATCAGCTACGATTGGCAGAGCGATGGTACCTCGATTTCAACGTCGGCCCCACCTACGGTATCATCACCGGCAATGCAGGAGATAACAGTGATGTCTATGGCGACGGTATACTACCCGCTCTTTCCATTGCGGTCGTGGGCTATGTACTAAACTAATTTTTCATCTCAGTAAATAAAATGGGGCCGGCGAATGAGATATTCGTCCGGCCCCATTTTAATTTAAGGACTCTTGTCCCGAATTAACAGGCTATGCTCAATTCAGGGTATATCGCACTGCCAATGCACCATATCCGGCGCCAAATCCGTTCCCGAATCCGTTGAGGAAAAAGATCGGCATCCAGTCGACACTCAGGTTGATCGGAGCATCTTCAAATTTGTAATCCAGACCCAAAGTACCCAGAATACCAAAGGTAGCCGATGCAGAGTTATCTCCGGAAAAGCTGTTTTTGAACGTCCAGAAGAAAGCACTGGCACCGCCACCGAAATACCACTGCAGGCCATCTACGCCTTCAATGGGTTTGTGTACTTCGTAGGCTGCTCCAACATTGATCCAACTGTACGTAGAATACCCCCGCAATCCACCGAAAACTTCGATGGCGCTGTTATCATTAATAAATGTCTTGTAGGTTAAGGATAGAGGGTAGCCCAAACGTAGGCCGATGGCAGATCCATATTCCTGAGCTTTCCCAGTGTTGATAAAGAACAGGCACATGGCTACTGTAAAAAGGACTGCATACCTTTTCATAAATGAATAGAGTTTTGGTTAACAAATTAAAGGGTAATAAAAATGTGTAGATCAGAGAGATGAAACTCATTATGCATCGAGATGCATAGGGGCAACAAATCAGATTGTATAGTGTGGACCAAATAAATACTTTTTAGGTGTTTGCTTTATTAAATACCACTGCAAAGATAAAGGTTACTACCAACACCTATTTTTTTTTCGACCAAACAATAACGATCTCACACTAAAACGAACGCGCGAAAATATTTGTTCGGCCCGGAACAATTCCGGGAAGAAATCATTACCCTGTGACTACTCTGCTTCCTCCAGGATCTCGTCTTCCTTGCGGCGATTGCGCCACCACACGTAGCCGATAAAACCTACCAGCAGATAAGGCGTAGCCAACATGTACAAAATACCATTATTCAATCCTTTCGCCGATTGACCGCCGTTTTGCAGGTTACTCTCTACCGACATGCGACACATCGGGCATTGGGCCGTGGCCGCTTCGGGAATGATGGTTTGCAGGCTTACTGCCAGTAAAATGATTCCAAGATATTTGAAGATCTTCTTTTTCATATTTCTAATAATATGGTGCTAACATAAAATAAGCTATCGGTCCGGTAAGCGCTACATAAAACCAAAGTGGCCAGACCCATTTAGCCATTTTCCGGTGCTTTTCGTATTGGCCGGTATAAGCCCTTATAAAAGTAAATAAAATAAAGGGCAAAATGATCGCTGCCAGTGCAATATGTGATAGCAATATCACCAGATATACCGTTCTTTTGCCACCGACAGCCATCAATTCGGCTTCACTCAGTTCTCCATTGCCGTCGATATCGCCGAATAGGGTTTCCGGAGTGGTAAAATGATAGGCCACATAGGACAAAAGAAATAATACCGACAAACCGACCGCCACATAGATGGCTTTCTGATGGGCCGCAACATTTTTTTGCTTGATGTAGTACAAGGCTACGAGCAATACAACAGCCGTCAGAGCATTCAGGGTGGCGTGAAAAGGAGGCAGGAAGCTGACATCCCATCCCTCCGGCAGATTGATCTTTACCCTGCGCATCAGGCCGACCAGGGCCAACACCACGCCGGATACAATCCAGGCGTACAAGTTCAATTTACGTGCTAAGTTCAGATTTTCTCCCATAGTTTACCATGCTTTCAATTTATTCAAAATATTACTTCTCTGCCTCTCGCTTAAAGATCAGCTCACGGTCTTTTTTCAGAGGTAACAACAGGGCGATGTGTTCTACCAGTCGTTTGATCTCGCTTTCTTCCCGAACATCATAATACCGGCGGATCGTAGCCGATGTATCCGTGAGCAGGAAAAGCACATCCTGATCGATATCTTCCCGGGGTTGCAGGATCCGGCTTCTGATATCCTCCAGTTTATCTTTCCCCACCTGCAAAAAGAAGATCTGAGCGCCGTCATTCAGGGAGTAGGTCGTTTTGAATTGCTCTGCCCTTTGGGCTACCTGTGCACTGTCTCCCGGCACCAGCGATAAGAATACCAGCTCGTTGCGTTCGTCAAACTGATGGTGCAGTTTCTGTAAGGTGTGACCAAACTGTTCGTCGAGTTCCTGACCAGCGGCAGGCAACACATGAGCCAGAATCATTTTGCCTTGCAGGAAGGAGGGAGAAATGACCGATCCATCGGCAAATGTCCAGGGGGCATTGGGGAATGTACCGTAATCATCCAACTCTTCCATGGCAGCCTTCCGGTATTGCAGCCCGGAATTCAGATAATACCAGGAAACCGCAGGGAAGACGATCAGCAACATGACCAGGGCTCCGAATTGAAAGATTGTACGTGACGATTTTGCCATAGTTCCCGGGTTTAACGCTTTCTAAATTTTCGGCAAAGATAGCCCTTAAATCCAACATGAAGAACGGGGGAAATTCCTTCTTTTCCAGCTTTTTGCGATCCGGGAAGCTTTTTGACAATCAAATGAAAAAAAGCCATCGGCGAGCATAAATGCAAAAAGGCAGAATGGATCATTCTGCCTTTTTGTCAATGTTCTTTTGACGAAGAGATCTTATCCCAATTGTTGGAACTCATACACGTCCTCGGGCATATTATAACCTTGCGGAGCCTTCTCCTCTATTTCATTCTTCTCCTTGATCAGTTCCCGGCGATTTTTCCAGCTATCACCTTCCTGGAAGAAGGCAATCAGGGCCCATACCAACAAAAGAGTGGGTAATAAAACCGTCATAGCCAGGCCTTTCAGCTCATA
>JAGQXH010000882.1 GCA_020436695.1 Lewinella sp.
GCTTCTTAAACCAGCTCTTCGTCCGCCGAAATCCCTTCGGATTCCGATAATCAAAATAGACACTGGGAATCGGCACCCAACGATTTTCCTCTTGCTTCCGGCCTCTGTCGATCCACTTGCGCACGAGCCGGATCCGCTCACAGATCTCCACCGTTCCCGACGCATAGTTTTCGGGCTTCGCATAGATGTAATACTCGGCCAGTCGTGCTTTGGCCCGCTCCCGTTCCGTCTCGGCGATCCACTCGCCCTGGTACAGTTGCTCCAATGCTGTTTCCCACACTTTGGACACTTCCTGCCAGATCCTGCGCCCCAATTGCTGCGGCAGGTCGGCTACTGCCACCGAAAAAGTTGCCGGGATCAGTTCCACTCTCTGCGATCCACGCCATCCATGCTCCTCACCCCTCACTCCCTCACCTCTCACTCCTACCTCGGGGGGGCGCCGCGCAACCTGGGGGGGTAATTCAGTCCCCTCGCTGTCGGTCTCGTAACCTGTCCCAGTATCCGGTCGCAGTTGGTGCGTCGGAAAATGATCAGTCTCCGCCCGTTCTCCACAGTGCAGGACCTCTAATTGATTTAATTGATTAGTATCCTGAAAGGGCAGGGTACAGTATGGCGAAAAGTTTTCCGCATGCTCGGGATTTTTTTCGCCATACACCATAGCAACAGCACCCTGTTCATGTTGTCTTTTGCAGGCGTTTTCCACCGTCTCAGCTGGTGTTTTCAACAATTCTCGTTCGTTGGTTGCCGCTACGTCCGGCTGGATATGGGCGGCGCCTGATCGGGCGTTGGTGGTCTCAACATTCATGCCGAATAATTGCACCTGATTAGCCAAATGGCCTTTCTGAGTTAAGAACATCACTGCCGGATGCAACCGCACTTCATACCCAGCATTCGTCCCATGCCAGATCTCTTCGGTGATCACACCGGCGATCTTCAATCGTTGCCGCCAGTTCTGGATGGTCCGCTCGCTACACCTCAGTAGCTGCCCCAACTGCACATTGTTAGTCGACAGATAGGGTAGGGGACTACCCGGCAGCAATAACTCACCTACCGACTGCCGCTTCCATAAGCATTTACGGTAAAGCTCGAGCAGTTCCAGCGCCAGCGTGATATGATTGGTCCGCAGTCGTTCCCGCAATGGCCGACCGTCATTGTACGCCGTTACCCATTTCCGCAAAAGCAATTTACTCTTGCGCAGGTCCAGGTAATACTCGCATGATAGTGGTGTGGAAAGGCTGAAAGCGCTCATCTTCGTTCAGTTTTGGCAGTCCGGGATCAGGTACCCCAGGTACAAGACAAGGGTATCAGTCATTCTAATTCCAGACTGCGTTAGAGAAAATGGTTGAAGGAGCGCGTCAGTCAACCGGGATGTGTGCATTCAAATGATCCAGGTAATCGTAGTCATCCTGGCGATCCTGGTCCGTCATCATGCTCATCCCAGTCCAAAAAAGGGGCAGTACAGGACCACCCCTTTTCCCAAATCAAAAAGGGTAACTGAGTGAATAAAAAATGTCTAAGTAAATGTAAGGGTACGGACTCACCTCACCTCTCACCATCTCACTCCTCACTCCTGAATCCCCCCTCGCCTACGGTCTCGATCCAATCCGGGAATCGAACCCGGTTTTCTTCCGTCAAGTATTGGATATGGCTGGTATTGAGTAGTTGGTATAGAGTAGCGGGATGCGATCTAGTAAAAATGAGCCTCTCCTGCTCAATTTTGCAGGTGGTGTCCCTCTACCTACAACCCAAGTTGCCCAGCAACCTAAAAATGAACTGGTCAAAGCATAGTCGACCGGATCGCCCCCAGTTTCTTAAACCCCGGGCCATTGCCACTGATGTTTAGCAGCGACATAACAAACTGCCGACTATCGACTGCGGAATACCGACTATCTAAAAAATCCAGGTGCCGAAGCATCACCTCAGCCACCCGGATATCTGAACGTCGATAATAAAAAACAGCAGGATATGTTGATGGAACTGCAATTTGCCCATTGCTGATTCCCTTGCCATTGTAGTTTTAATAAACCCTTGATCATGGTGGTACATAAATACTGGATATTCGTTCCGTTGAAAGCTTCCAACCTCGGCCTCACGCTACCCGCTTTCGATGAAGCAAAGGTCAAAACTATATTTCCGCTTGTCAAGTTTGGCAAAGGCGTCTTAAACCGGCTTTATTGAGAAAGAATAATATTTCGATTTTTCAACTAAATAAACCCTGTAGCGTAATTTTATTTTAAACCATATAGCAATTCAATAACTACCAACTATTGACTGTTTTCTGTGGGCTGCATTAAACTCAACTTCAATAATGCCCGATTCCTTAAAGTACGCACCCGTTCCTTGCTCAATCCCAATACCTTTCCGATTTGGTCCAATTGAAGCTCACGCTGCGGAGCTGGAGAGGTAGTCGGCTGTTGGGCAATAGGTACATCATCCACCGGTGACAAGCCAAAATACAACCTTACTATTCGTGCCTCCCGCTTCGGCAGCCGGGCCAACATGCGATCAATCTCTTGTCTCCGAGAGCACTCATTTACTAGTCCCTCATCCGGAGCCGACACCTCCGCATCAGCCAGCAGTTCCAGCAAGGTGTTATCCTCATCCGTTTTCAAGGGTGCCTGGAGTGAAGTGTGCCTGCCTTGGAGTCTCAGCAATGCCTTGACCTGAGCTACTGTTTTATCCATATGGTCGGCTAATTCCTCCACTGTCGGTTCCCGTTCCAACTGCTGCTCCAGCCGGTTGATGGCTTCCAGTAGAAGCGTGATCTCCTGGACCTTACTTATCGGCAGCCGCACCAGGCGCCCCTGCTCAGCAATGGCCTGTAGGATCATTTTCCGGATCCACCATACGGCGTAGGAAATAAACTTGAACCCTTTGGTATCGTCAAAGCGATGTGCGGCCTTGACCAATCCAATGTTGCCCTCGCTGATCAGATCTGCCAAGGCTAAACCGCTGTGCTGGTACTGTTTGGCTACCGATACGACAAACCGCAGATTGGCACAAACGAGCTTTTCCAAGGCACGTGGGTCGCCCATTCGGATCCGCTCTGCTAAATGGCTTTCTTCTGCCGTGTCAATTAGTGGAAATTGTTTGATTTCGCTCAGGTATTTCTGTATCGAGCGATGG
>JAGQXH010000883.1 GCA_020436695.1 Lewinella sp.
ATGGTAGCCTGAACTATCTCATAGGTAGCTTCGGCGGACTGCCCGGGAAGAACGATATACCATATCTTAATAAAATCGGGTTGATAGGGGAGCTGTTGCTGTACCAAAGCGACGGCCTCCTCTTTGCTATCTACTTTTATGATGGGAGGATCGTCGATCTGAAAGGCTTCCGGCTGATAGGTAGAGACCAGGGGCCCGGTCAGAAAAAGATTGGGATAAGCAGTGGAATGACCGTACTGATTCCGGATCTCATAGTTGGACATAGGACCTCCCACATCAATGACCGTTGTAATGCCGCAGCGAAGATAACGTTTCAGAAAATCGGGAGCGGCCGCTTCCACCCACTTCCTTTCGGTTTCATAGTCCCGGAATTCCGTCAGATCAAGTACATCCGGCCGGGTATATAGCCCTCCGGATTGAAATAAATGAATATGGGCATCGATCATGCCCGGCATCAGCCATTTCCCCTGCCCGTTGACTATCTGCATATCAGTAGTAAACGGACCATTGTAATTGACGGACCGGATCCTGTCGTTTTCAATGAGGATGGTGCCGAAATTCGATTGCCCGTTGACTACGTCAATCCAGTTAATATTTTGGATGACCAGTGGAGAGGATTGACTTTGCAGACCAGTATGGGATAGTATGATAAAAAAAATCAGTAGCGGGAGTAATTTTCTCAGGAGCATGGACGTAATATTTGGTCAATTACCAAACAATTTAGTGAAATGCCCGAAAAAACTAAAATCTCTCCTTTCTGCTCCTTTTCTATTTTAACTGCAATTTTTCTCCCAGCGTCTGTACTTTATAATCCAGCAGTTGTGGGAATAATACAATATCCGAAGTATCTCCCATGATCTCATCGACAAACCCGAATTCCATGGCTTCCTGTGCATTCATATAACGGTCCCGCAGAAAAACAGATTCGATCTCCCGCCAGTCGTGCCCACTGTGTTTACCGATGAGGTGGAACAATTGGGCCTGTACGCGTTCCTGCTCGCGGTAGGCAATACGCACATCTTCGGTATATCCCTGCGCTCCACCGCCGGTTGGGTGCATGTGAATGGTGGCGTGCGGCAGTGCATACCTTTTCCCCGGAGCACCTGCTACCAGTAGCCCGGTGCCCATACTGGCGGTAATGCCTACCGCTACCGTGGCCACCGGTGCTTTCACCATTTGCATGGCATCATAGATAGCCAGCCCGGCATACACATGCCCGCCCGGGCTATTGATGTAGATATGGATCGGCGTTTTGGAATCCTGGCTGTCCAGATAAAGCAGTTGAGCTACGATCAGATTGGCTACCTGGTCGTTAATGCCGGTACCCAAAAAAATGATGCGCTCTTTGAGCAATAAGCTGTAGATGTCGTAGGCGCGTTCTCCGCTCCCCGAATTGTCGATTACCATTGGGATCGTCATAGTCTAATGTTTTGATGCTGTAATTCTGCGATGCTGCGATGGTCATATGCGGCAATACGTTGATCCTTCGATCTATGATATTGCATTGACCGAAATTAATGGATGTTATTCCGCCGTGATGTAGTTATTATGCAGTACGCAGGATAAGATCTTAGTTACAGCATTGAAGAATTAAAAATTCGCAAGATCCTTCGTTGCCACAGCCGGTTACCTCTTTCACTAAACAGTTCAGCGTGTAACTGTTCCAGTTCCCGTTTGAGTTGCCGGCGTCCGCTTTGTCGGATCAATTGGTAAGTGCGTTTTTGTTGTTCTAACTGATCGGCGAGTAGTGGCTCCTGTAGTAGCCGTAACCGCACAGTATCAACGGCATCGGATGGCAGTTGCCGATGGATATAAGCTTCCAGAAGCTCAATATCACGCAGGGATGGTCTCATGTTGGGCATTTTTTACTTCGTCGCGAACTTTTTCCAGACACTTGTACTTTTGTACCGTTGCCGAGCGGGTAGTGCGGAAACCGAACTCTTCGGCCACTTCCTGCATGCTGTACTTAAAATAGTAGACGGCCTGTAACATGTCCAGGCATTTTTTGCCCGCTTTTTCCAGCCAGTTAAGTAAGCCATGGGAAGGAGCGTCTTCCTCAAATTGGAATTCTTCTACCGGTTCATTCATGGAAAAATCGTCGATCAAAACCTCCTTGCGAAGTTGTTTGACCTGGTTCAGCCAGCGATTGCGACACATACCGGTGACATAGGCAATCACAGAACCTCTGATCCGCAGTTGGTCTTCCCTGCACTGTTCGTACAGGATGATAAGCGACTCGTGAAAAATATCCTTTGCGTCCTCAAGACTGCCGCCACTGCGTCCAATTACTTTGGCCACCTTGGGAAAGGCGATCTGATAGATCTGCCGGAAAGCGGTTTCCCGATCTTGGCGGAATAATGTTATGAGGTCTTGTTGATTCATTTTTTCATTTATTTTTTCTCCGTCACTAACGACTCATCTACTTGTAAGTAAGCGCACGTCTATAAATATCACCCTTTTTCTCACACTTTTTTTCAAAAGATTGTTTATCCACGAAATTAGCGTACCTTTGCGCGCTGTTTAGAGAAGGGAGTGCTTTGAGCAATTGAGAATAGGAGATTTTTAAAGAGTGATCGCAGGAAGACCTGCTTTAATTCTGAAAGTCTCAATATCTAAATAGCTCAAGGACTCAAAAAGTAACTTTTTCAGATCCTCCCGTCTCTATAATGGTTGTCCGGAAAACGGACGATTGGATAATTAACCCGAGTTGTGGGTCCCGTAGCCGGTTCGTGAAAACCGGTATCCTGAAGCATGAAGTTAAAAAGCGTGCGAAGGATCAGGAATCATAATCGATGGATGATAATTGATCTTTATCAATCATCATTTATCAGTCATCAATCATTTTTCTTGATTGGCGTCGCAACTCAAAGTCATTAACTTCATGAATCAATTCTCCGAGCTGGGCCTCTCCCAGCCGATTGTGGATGCTATTGCCGAAATGGGCTTTAGCGAACCTACACCTATTCAACAACAGGTCATTCCTCAACTACTTAAGGACGACACCGATCTGGTCGGGCTGGCACAAACCGGTACCGGTAAGACCGCTGCATTTGGTCTGCCGCTGATCGAACTGGTAGATTCTGCGGATGATTTCACGCAGGCACTGGTACTGGCACCTACCC
>JAGQXH010000884.1 GCA_020436695.1 Lewinella sp.
GCGGAGTCTGACTAAAACGATACAGGAAATATAATACGGCACCGACCAGTGCCACAAGAATTAGTGTTTTCAGCACTTCAATAATAGCGGTAGCGACGAAACCAAGTGCAACGATACCTAATAATAGAAGACACCCCTTGTCTTCAGAACTTATTTGTTCACTCATAGTAGTAAATGGGTTTAGTATGATAGATCGATTAATTACAAAAATATTCGGAACTAAACTCCAAAGGGGGGAAGATGAAATATCGGTGGGGGAAATTGTAAGCTACGATGTTTCGCTGATAATTGCAAGTATGAACCGTTGGTGTTTTGTTATCGACAAATTAATTGACGAAGCGAAATATTTAGAGAATGATCATTATTATACCCTAGTGGCCATGCGCGGATTTACCTACAAGGAATACCGGGATTTATTTAATCCGCACATCGAAGTAGAAGAATTCCCCTTGTATCCCGTATTTCAAGCATTAGAAATTGAGACAAGATCACAGCTTCATGATTTTACCCACGGAAAAGAATACTCACATGAATCGTATGTTGAGGTACTGAAAGAAGGCGGTTATGAAATACTCGTTGAATCGTTTTACAAAAGACTTTCAAAAGGGCTGTCGCTAAGTGACCTGATGCACAGTTATATCCTGGCAAAAACCAGATCGGGAAAGACGGAATTTTTGAAGGTTTTGATCTACCGAATCTATCAAAAGCTCGGTGGCTGGGCAAGTTTTGCCATAATTGATCCACACGGAGACCTTGCCAAAGAGCTATCCATGCTGGAAGTCTTTCAAGATGATCTGGTCTATATTGACCTGAGAATTGATCCTGCATACAGGATTGGCATTAACCCGATGGTGCTTCCTGAAGGCGTGGAAGTAGAGGTCTTGGTTGGTCAACTGATGGGCGTAATTGAAGAGTTGATTGGTGAAACCAGATCACTATCCGGTAATATGAAAGTGATCCTTCGTCCAATGCTCACTCTGGTAGTACAGTCGAAAAATCCTTCTCTTGAATTTTTGTTGGACCTCTTGAGGGATCACGACTACCTTATGAAATACGCCAAAGGAAGACTCAGTGATTTCGACTATAAAACATTGGTACATGAATTTAATACTGGTGGCGGAAGAAAGTCGGTAGATGCGGTTAGGAATAGAATTATCGAAGTGGTGGGTGATAAATGGTGCTACTCTTTCCTATGCGGTGAAACTACACTCAATCTCAGAAACCTTCTCGACAGTGGAAAGGTGGTGATCTTCAATCTCAGTTTTACCAAAATTGGAGAACTGGCCAGCGTTGCTATTGGTAAATTCATCCTGGCCCAGATAAAAAGTATCGGGTATATGAGGGGTGAAATGGAAGTAGATAAAAGATCCCTCACTTTTGTGATGGTCGATGAGTGCCAGAATTTTATCACTCCAAGTATTCAGCACATCCTTTCTCAGTCGGGAAAATTTGGACTTCGCTTGCTCCTTTCCCACCAATACACCAAGCAATTGAATATGGAGCTGGTAGACGCCATATTGAGCAATACCGATGTCAAAGGTATGGGCCGTAATGATCCCGATACAATGGCCAAGATTTACAAGCAGATGGGTTTAAAATCTCCTGAGCCGTTGAACGAAACCAAGAAGTATCATTTCTGGATCAAGTCGGGTGATAAGGAGCCGATGTATATCAAGTGTTCGGATAAACTGCTCTACAAAAAAGGAAGCCCGCTCTATGTTCCGTTTAACAAACAGAAACAATTGAAGTACTACAAACGTATTGAGGAAGTACAAGAGCCGACTGCGGAACCATCGCAAGCTGCTGAAGAGAAATCCCAATTCTGGGAAAAAGATGGCGCTCAATATTTCAATCAAGCTCCTATTTCCGTAACCAATAGATATGTGAGTTAGTCGAGTGAAAAAGATCAATCAAGGCATATTGAAATTTCTGGCCACGTACAAATTCGCTACGTATGAACTTTTGATTTATGCCGGAGTCTATAAGCACAAGACACACCTCTCGTCCAGTATGTCCCGAATGGTGAAAGCCGGGCAGGTGAAAAAGCTGAACAAGACCGAAGAAATTAATGACGTATTTTACCTCAGCCCCAAAGGGGCAAATTGGGTGGAACAGACGATGGAAATTCCGGCCAACTATCCGAAGCATAATGTGGAAATTATGCCGGATCAAATGATCCATCATCTTCATTGCATCAAAAGGCTGATTGACTTCAAGAGCGAATTTACCGTTCCTCTTTCCGCTTCCTACCTGGACAACGGATATCAAGACAACAACGGACTGATCAAAAAGAAAACAGACATCAACGGTGTGGAAAGCGATCTGATAATCGGCATCGAAAACGGCCGTAGAATTGAATACTTCCTCTACGAATACGAGAACAAAAAGTCCGTCAAAGAGATCATGGAAAAATTGGAAACCCACAAAAAACTGATGGGTTCCGGCGAGGTCCAAAAAGAGCTTGGATTTGATGGTGAAGAACGCGGCTACCACATGTTGCTTGAGGTTGAGAACAAAGCCAATCTGGGCCGTGTGATGAAAAAGTTTGGCGAAGATCCAGTCTTTCAGAAACTCAAAAACAACTTCCTTTTCTACGTCAATGACCAGTGGTGTGAGTACGACAAAAGGGCGGTATTGCTTGTTTAGGAAATTTCTCCGACCTTTGTATTACGTTTTATTTTTTACGTAATACCATGAAATACTTACGCTATCTAATCTTTTGATACCCTACAAAGCAGCGTAGAAGAGTCAAAAGAGATCACAAGCTTTACTTTACTTTCTCGACCAGAATTTGAGACCTTCGTTGATCGCTCAACCTGACAGACAAAGAAAGGAAAGAACTGATTGCTTCACTCCGTATTCGTTCATTTGCGAGGTTCAAAAATTAGAACCAAGTAGACTGGTAAACAAAAACATAAAACTGGTAAAGGGGTGTTTCAACGGCACCCTTTTTACTTTTCCGGCAGTTGCCGACTTTCCTGTTCTGCTCTTCTCACTTGCCAATTTTAAGTCTTCAGTATTTCTATAGTATTAGGCCAAAGTAGGTAATACAGCTATAGTATTCCGACTATGAGTAGTCTCTATAGTTTAGCTTGCTTTGAATTTTGTAGGGATAGGAGG
>JAGQXH010000885.1 GCA_020436695.1 Lewinella sp.
CTGACCGGTACCGTTCAGTTGTCGCTCGTTGTGTGAGCTCAAAAGCCGCAGATTCCACTGGATCTGGTTTAATGAATCAAGTTCTCGCTCCAGTCCCACATTGAAACGATGGAATTGCCGCAGGTTGTCCTCATCGGCATGATCTTCAAAGATCAACTTCCCGTCGGAAAGGTAATTTTCCCGGTATGTATCCGTTTCGGTATTACGGTCCAGATTACTGAAGATATAGCTTGCGGTAAGTTCGTTGCCCTTGCTCCAGTCGCGGTTATAATTCAGTCCTCCCGCCCAGGTATCTGTAAAGCCGGTATTGGCCCCGAAGTCGATCGGGAAATCCATTTCATCCGAGTTGAAGGTCAGGCGCATGGTACCACCACCTCCGGACATCATACGGCGCATGGCCCCGGTAAATTGCATGTAGTCGTCAAAGGAAAACCCTTGTCTATTGATATTATTGCCCATGCCGATCACCGAAAACTGTTGCTTGGGGGAAAAGCGATTGAGGCTTCCCTTCAGATTAAAGCGATCCTCGGTACCGTATCCGGCTTCCGCCGAACCAAATGCGCCTTTCTTAAAATCGTCTTTCAATTCCAGGTTCACCGTCTTCTGGCGGGATCCGTCATCCACGCCGGAGAATTCCGCCTGCTCGGATTTTTTATCGTAGACCTGTACTTTATCCACCGCCTCAGCCGGAAGATTCCGCGTAGCGGCTTTAGGATCACGGCCGAAGAACTCCTTGCCGTCCACTGTTACCTGTTCTACTCTTTCGCCCTGTGCCCGGATATTTCCATCCCGGTCGACCTCCATGCCCGGTAATTTTTTCAGCAGATCTTCTACCGGGGCGTTTGGTGTGGTCTTAAAGGCCCGGGCATTGTATTCAATGGTATCTTTATTGATGCGTACCGGGATGTGTTCTTCGGCAACCACCACCTCGTTCAGCAGAGCACTCTGGGTTTGCATTTTGATCGTCCCCAGGTCCAGCAACGCTTCATTTACCGGAAACGGCAAAAGGACATCTTTCATATGATATCCCAGATAGGTGATACGAAGCAGATAAGCCTGTTCATTGGGAACGCGCTTCATCCCCAAACTGCCATCATCTTCACTACGGCCGAAACTGATCAGCGCGGAATCCTGTACGCTCAGCAACATAACGGTTGCCGATACCAGTGGTGTCTGATCTTCCGCATCGATCACACGGGCCTTCAGATCGAAATTTTTAGGAGATTGGGCCCGTAATGCAACAGTGGTCAATCCACTCAGAAATATTAACAATAACAGTAGGCGTTGCTTCATAATCTTTTTAGGGCAAAGCTAAGGTTGGGCTATCAAAAACTAGGTTAAGCTACCTTGGAGTAAGGTTAATTGATGTTAATTGGAGTAAATCGGCAGTCAAGGATCAAGGCATTTAAATCAATTCATCAGGGAAAATACAATTTTCATATCCCAATAACGTTTTTATTCATATCTGCCAATAAAGACCAATGACAGGCTAGTCAAAATAAGTCTGATTTCACTACAGCAGTATCCTACCATATCCAACACAACCCATTCACACAACTACTTCACTTTCAGCAGACCCAACACATAAATACACCGGGATAAGTCTACCATGGAGCACACTTGGGCAGTAATATTATTGCGATATCTCCCTTAATTCACAAACCCATAAATGCCATGTTGTATGAGTGCTCTGTTAGCATTTTTCATTTCTATGATTACCAGCATAACGGCAGCAAATCTGCCAGCCTTCGACAAAACGGAATACCTTAGCATGGACGGAGCCGCACAAATGCTCGACCGGCAATACGTCCGAACCCTTGATTCTCCTCAGTTGTACGCCACCATGAAAAATTTCATGGCTAATCATTTTGATCAGATCGTACAGATCACCGGTCACTACGCACCGGAGACCGACATGTATTATTATGCGATATACGGTCTGAAAAACGGAGTAAAAAAGACTGATTTTCTCTCGGTAGCGAAGGAATTGTTCGAATCGGATTCCTACTACAGCTTTGCGTTCCAACTTCCTGCGAGAGGCCAATGCCGCCGGGGCAACGGCTACCCCGATCCACCGGTATGTCCGGGAACCACCTGCGACAACTGGCCCGACGGATGTCTGGGGATTATCTGTCCTCCGGCCGAATGTATTTAACCAGATCAGCTTTATTATCTTATTAGGAAAAATGTTACTCCAATAGCCCGGAGTGCAGCTCGATATCGATGCCTTCGGGTTATTGCTTTTTTACCAATGTAAAACTGCCCTTTGTCATTCCTCCGTTTTTTCAGATATTTAAGAATGACAAAAAACAACAGGATCTCAAGAAGAAAATTCCTTAGTCAGGGATTACAGGCGGGTATTACCCTTCCAGTATTAGGTTATGCTTTATCATCCTGCGAAGCGGAGGATCGTCCGGCAGCGCAGGAGAATACCGTTAAAAAGCTAAATATTCTCATCCTCGGCGGCACCAGCTTTCTGGGCCCTCATCAGATCGCATACGCCCTGGCCAGAGGTCATTCCATTACTACTTTCACCAGAGGCAAAACCGAACCTAATATTCATAAAGATCTCTTCCAGCAGGTAACCTCACTGGTGGGTGACCGGGAAACCGATCTCACTGCCCTCGAAACCGGCTCTTGGGATGCCGTTATCGACAATTCCGGCCATCGCACCGCCTGGGCCATCAAATCGGCCGAACTACTAAAAGACCGCTCCGAGCTCTACCTGTTTACTTCCTCAACCGGTGTCTATTATCCGTACCTCACAAAAGATGCCGACGAGGACAGCGAGGTATTACTGGTGGAACCGGATGGCATTACCGACGAAGATGAAAAACTCGAATACTGGTACGGCGTTATGAAAGCCACCTCAGAAAATGCAGTCAGAGCGGCATATGGGGATTCCAGGTCCATCATTGTCCGGCCTACCTATATGATCGGTCCGGCCGATAAATCCAACCGTTTTATCCACTGGCCGATACGTCTTTCCCGTGGAGGGGAAGTTATGGTGCCGGGCAAACCGGATGATCCGGTACAATATGCAGATGTTCGGGATGTGGCGGAATTCATGATCCGCCTGATCGAAGAGAAAAAAGCCGGTACTTATAATGCAG
>JAGQXH010000886.1 GCA_020436695.1 Lewinella sp.
GATGTGAACGGCGGTGTTTATCTGTGGCAGCTGGAAGTGGAATATCCGGACGGAATGCGGGATATCATGTCGGGCAGTACGACGCTGATACGGTAAATGGACGCCCCTCGACTTCGCTCAGGACTGACGACCGCCCCGCAACGCAGTGCACGGGGCGGTCGTCAGTCCTGAGCGAAGTGAGCGTCCATCCAAATCACTGCGCCGATTCCAATTCCAGCGTAACTTCATAAGTCTTATTATCCCGAACCAAAACAAAAGTTACCTCATCACCGGGCTCATATTTTTCCAGTTCAAGGATCAGATCATCGCTTGAATTGATCTCTTCCTCATTCATTTTCACGATCCGGTCTCCCAGGCTGATACGGCCGTAGCGGTCTCGATAAGTAGGTTGAATACCGGCACGGGAGGCATTGCTGTTCTCGTCAACTGACCAGACCATGGCTCCTTTTAGCCCGAGCCGTTGCATGATATTTTTTTCTGCAGTAGTGAAACCCAGGCTGGGACGTTTCACTTTACCGTAAGCGATGAGTTCCGGAACCACCCAGTTGACCACATCTACCGGAATAGAGAAACCGATACCGGCCGAAGCCCCGGAAGGGCTGTAAATGGCCGTATTTACTCCGATCAGCTTACCGGAAGAATCCAGCAGGGGGCCACCGGAATTACCGGGGTTGATGGCAGCATCAGACTGGATCACATCCCGGATGGGAATACCTGCGTCGGATTTGATCTCCCGGCCCAACGCACTTACAATGCCGGTAGTGAGGGTATGATCAAGACCGAAGGGATTACCGATGGCATAGACATTCTGTCCTACACGCAGATTGCCGGAGGTGCCTCGCGGAATGGGCACCAGTTCATTGGCCGGGGCCTCGATGCGCAATACAGCCAGGTCTTTCTCCGGTGCATATCCTACCAGCTCGGCGTCCCAGGTACTTTGGTCGGAGAGGGTGACTTGTGCCCGGTTGGCGCCTTTGATTACGTGGTAGTTGGTGATGATGTGCCCCTGTTTGCTCCAGACAAATCCTGAACCCGTGCCGCTCGGGATCTCCATAACGTCCCGCGTCCAGTAATCGCGACGTACGGTGGAGGTGGTAATAAAGCAAACGGATGGTGAGGCATTCTCAAACAGGCGGATGGTATGCAATTCATCCGGGTTGAGTTGTTCGTCGGTTGTAGGCGCTGCGACCGCGTCCTCGGTCATAGGCGTTTCTTCCGTTTTCAGCCGTACTTCCACGGCTTTGCCGTCCGTTCCTTCCGCTTCTATATTAGATATCTGCTGTTTATTCCAGTAAGAGCCGGCCAGGAAGCCGCCGATCACCAGCAGAATGGCAATTAATAATTTTACAAAAGACGATTTCATGGTTGATTGTTTTAATCGGGTTTGTTGCTGTGTGGAATCCGGATTACGTTTTTCTTTTTTTCTTTTTAGCAGCCGGGAACAGGATATTGTTCAGAATAAGGCGGTAACCCGGAGAATTGGGATGCAGGCTCAGATCTGTTTCCGGATCATTGAGCAAGTGCCGGTAATCTTCCGGATCATGCCCACCGTAGAAGGTCCAGAAGCCTAGCCCGGCCGTCCCGTGGATATAACGGGCCTCATCCGCCGGTTTATTTTCACCGAGGATGAGTACACTTGATTTGATGAATTGTTTGCGAAAAGCAGTAGTTTGCCCCATAAAACCCTTGACCGTCCGGGTATGATTCTGGGTTAACATGGTCGGCACGGGGTCCCATTTGGCGGAAAAATCGAAGAGGGTGAAATAATCCTGTTCCGGGGTCACCCGCCGGGTGAGGTAGTGATCGATGGAAGAATATTCATAGACCAGTGGATCGGCAACCAGCTCGAAGTCTTTGAAAGCAAAAGTCTTGGAGAAATCCAGTTTGCTCTGGGCATTGGGATCAGCCGGATCGCCATCGTACATATTGGCACAGATATCGGTGCCCTCTGCCGCCAGGGCAATATCGTAAGTATCGGTGGCCGAACACATGGCAAACATAAATCCACCGCCCTCTACATATTCCTTGATCTTTTTGACTACAGCCAGTTTCAACTGCGAGACTTTATCAAACCCAAGACTGGCCGCCAGTGCTTCCATCCGGCGTTGATTTTCGCGATACCAACTCTGGGTAGAGCCGCCCCGGTAAAAACGGCCGTACTGCCCCGTGAAATCTTCGTGGTGGAGATGCAACCAGTCGTATTTCGGCAGCAGATCACTCATTACCTCCGTATCGTAAATGGTCTCATACGGGATCTCCGCGTAGGTCAATACCATCGTAACCGCATCATCCCAGGGCTGTAGTCGCTGACCATGCTGATTGAACTCCGGGGCATATACCGCGATCTTGGGGGCGACCTCCAATTTCATAGCCGACATATTGGTTTCCGGCTCCTCGATCTTCGCCAGGATCTGCTGAAACTGAGCGTCGGCAATGATCTCAAAACTCACACCCCGGGTCAGACACTCCAGTTCGAAGATCTTATTGTGTGGGAAGGCGAAACTACCACCGCGATAGTTTAACAACCACCAGGCTTCCTCTCCTTTGTCCAATACCCAGTAGGTGATGCCGTAAGCCTTCAGGTGATCCTTCTGGCCGGTTTCATCCATGGGGATCAGCATGTAGGCTGCTTTTGCGGGTATGGCTGCCAGGATCAGGAAGCCGCATAGAAGAAAGAATTTATTCATCTGGGAGAGATTTATAAATTTGGTATTTGGTACGCTTTATCTGGTTCGGGGCGATCAGTATCCGGTACCCGCCCAGGTCGAGAACCCAGAACTGAGTACCAAGTACCTGATCTTACGTTTTGCGTTTCTTCTTCTTGGCGGCGGGAAAGAGCACATTGTTCAGAATGAGGCGATAACCGGGAGAGTTGGGATGCAGATTGAGATCAGTTTCCGGATCATGCACCAGATGCCGGTAATCTTCGGGGTCGTGGCCGCCGTAAAATGTCCAGAATCCCTCATTCATGGTGCCGTGGATGTAGCGAACTTCATCCGCCGGTTTGTTCTCACCCAAAATGAGTACGTCCGACTTAACCAGCGATTTTTTGAAAGCAGTGGTCTGTCCCATAAAGCCTTTCACGGAGCGGGTATGATTCTGGGTCAGCATAG
>JAGQXH010000887.1 GCA_020436695.1 Lewinella sp.
GGTAGTATTACCGATGAAAATGCCCGAACAGTCAACATCGATTTCAGCTTCCTGGATCCGGATGCCACCTACGAGGCTATCGTTTATCATGATGGAGAGGACGCCCACTGGGATCGTAATCCGACCAGTATTTTGATCGACCCCATGGACATTGATGCCGGTACGGTGCAGACCTTTGCTCTAGCTCCCGGCGGGGGGCTGGCTATCAGTTTGATTAAGCAATAAAGATGAATTAGAGCGTGGAAGTGACTTTTCCGGCTGGCCACTTCCGCAATTGGGAAGTAGCAGGTAACTTTATGGAACCGGAAGATCAGGGTGTTTATGACAGGATCATCCTGCAAGCGGCAAGAGCGAGTATTAAATAATACCAACGGTTACCATGCTAAGAAAGGTTAGGAAATTCGTATCAGAGATGATCCCCGTTTTGTTGGGGGTTTTGCTGGCACTGCTGGTCAATAACTGGAATGAGCAAAGGAAAGATAAGGCCTTTGTCAACAAGGCATTTGATGCCATTAAAAAAGAAATAACGGAAAACAGGGAAGAACTGGATAAGATACTCCCCGGCCACTATGCCTTTATTGATTCGCTGGCACAGTATACCAAAGATGAGAATAGGTCATTGGAGGCAATCCTGATCAATACCAATGGTCTGCAGATGCCAACTATAAAAAGTACGGCCTGGAAGTTCTATCTGGGATCAAATATTGAATTGATCGATTATCAACGTGTGTCCATCCTGAGTGGAATGGATGAGACTATAAAATTCCTGGAAATTAAAATGGAACAATTAATGGAATTTGCCACCCAGAACACGCCGAAAACGGATTCTCAGACCAAGAAAATGTTTACGATCCTTTTGTTAAATGTCACAGACAGTGAAGAACAGCTCAAAGAAGCGTATGAAGCTTATCTCGATCAATTCCATTAAGGAGCGGTATGCATTTGACGACTGCTAAGACAATAGCCACACCAGCAGGAACTGCACCACCATTAGCCCGTCCACCAGGCCTGTAAAGAAATAATCGTGCCGGCCGGCCCGCGTGCCGCCGATTACAACCGCACTGATCAGTAGACTAATGATCAGGCCGGTAAAACTACCCGTATTGTAGGCGTTGAGGTCAAAAGCCATCCAACCGAGCGCTGCACTGAGACCCAGCAGTAGATAAGCCAGTTGCCGTGTCCTGACCACACCAAGCATGGCCGGTAAAGTCATCACACCATTGGCCCGGTCGATCTCCAGATCGCGAATGTCAAAAGGTAAAGTGATGGCAAAAACAAAGCATACCCTTTCCAGAAAGAGGAAAGCCAACGGTATATTGCGATGCAAGCCAAGATCGACCGCCGGAACGACCACCGTGATCCAGGACCAGGCCAGTGCAATGAGGAAGATCTTGATGTAATGAAAATCCCGCAGCCGTTTTCCTTTGCCGAAAATGGGTAGTACATAGCCGGCTGAAAGCACCATGCCCGGCAGCATCCACCACCATACCTGCCACGATAACTGCCAGGCGTACCAGAGCGCCGCCAGCCCGGCCAATACAGCGTAAAGGCCAATGTGCAGCTGAAAATGCTCGATCACGAAATATCGTCCCTTGTCTTTAAAACCCTCCGCCCGGCTTAGCCCTACCAGGCGGTGCAGCGCATAAAGCAGCAGGGTGGCAAACAGGATAAATGCAGCCAGCGGCGCCCAGGTGAAGGAACCGCTCAGCATCCATTGTGTTTGCCAGCACATGGAAGTGGCGCAAAAGGCGATCCACAGGTTGCTGTACAGGATAAGATCGATGAGTTTTTTTAGCACGTCTGACGGTTAACGGTCAACGGAAGACGGTGGACGGCGTAAAATCTATGGAATATTGAAGAATTATAGCGAAATCAATAAAACTTTAACGCATAGATGCACTTATGTGAAATATAACGGCTGTGTTCCGTCTACCGTCTGTCGTTCACCGTCTATCATTCTAGAAGTACTTAAAATTGTGATTAGTCTCAATCTTCAGCAAGGTCTCGTAGATCAGCTTGATCACATTCTTAACATCATCCTTATGCGCCATTTCCACGGTAGTGTGCATATAGCGCAGCGGGAGTGAGATCAGTGCCGAAGGAACTCCGCCATTGGAATAAGCAAAAGCATCCGTATCCGTGCCGGTACGGCGAGAGGCAGCTTCTCTCTGGATAGGAATATCCTTTTCTTCTGCCGTATCGATGATCAACTTCAGCAATTTATTGTGTACGGCCGGGGCATACGTTACCGAAGGACCTTTGCCTGTACGCACATCTCCGTGTTTTTTGGGCTTGATCAGTGGCGTATGGGTATCGTGCGTTACATCGGTAACAATGGCTACATGTGGTTTGATGGTATGGGCGATCATTTCGGCTCCACGCAGGCCGACCTCTTCCTGTACGGCATTCACTACATACAGACTGTACGGCAGGCTGATGTTATTTTCTTTGATCAGCCGCGCTACCTGGGCGATGCAAAAACCACCCATGCGATTGTCCAGTGCACGGCCGACATAGAAGCGATCATTCAGCGTAAGCATTTCATCCTCAAAAGTGATCACCGTGCCCACGTGGATGCCCATGTCCAGCACTTCCTTCTTGGTATCGGCGCCTACATCGATAAATACATTGTGGGGCATAGGGGTCAGTTTGGCATCTTCGCCGGAACGGGTGTGGATAGCCGGCCAGCCGAAAACACCTTTGATGACGCCCTTGTCGGTATGAATATTCACCCGCTTCGACGGAGCGATCATGTGATCGGAACCTCCATTGCGGGTCACATTAATGAAGCCGTCATCGGAAATATGATGCACAAACCAGGAGATCTCATCGGCATGTCCTTCGATCACGACCCGGTAATCCTGCCCCGGATTGATCACGCCGTATACCGTGCCGTAGTTATCCAGATGCCATTCATCGATGTAAGGCTTGACGTATTCCAGCCAGATCTTTTGACCAGCTGCTTCAAAACCGGTTGGTGACGGATTGTTGAGATATTTTTCTAGAAAAGACTCAGCGTCTTTGGTGATCAACTTCATGTAGTTCTTTCTTTGAGCGATACTTCGAATTTAATAATATAGTCGAATTTCTGAATACATCAGGCAT
>JAGQXH010000888.1 GCA_020436695.1 Lewinella sp.
GGCTTTCTTCAGGTACATCAAAACATCATCATCCGGCTCGAATGCTTTCGTTGTGATCTCTCGCAGGCAACATTCTACCATTTCTCTTATCAGTCGCGGATCGCACTGCTCCCTGAACCGACCAAAAGACCAAATCAACAGGGGCTCATAATAATGAGTAATTGTCTCCAGGTTTTGCAGGGACCTGTGATGGTCCGTTTTCCACTGTGCCGGACTTGGAATCTCTTCGGGTAGTCTGGTGCGTTTGTGGTAGAGAACAGTCTGAATCAGTTTCCAAAGTGAGGTGTTGGGTTTCTTCATAACCAGTAGTTTGGGATTAGGACGGAAATAGCGGGCCGGTATTATTCTACCGACAGGATACCCATTGGCATCAAAAATGCTATCCCAAGAAGGTTATTTGGAAAATTGTTACTTCCTGAAGACGAAGCCGGCGCAGCTTTTCTTTCAGAAAAAAGAAAAAAAATTGATACCGCAAAAAAGACGGCTTTCCTCCTTGCAGTCTGAAAGAATTCGGGGCGTATCAACGTGATAGAGATGTAAACATGAAACACATTGCCTTATGGAAGACTATCAATTGTATCTGATCGTATTCATGGCCGGCATCATCATCGGTGGCTTTACAGGCCTATCCATGCGCACAGGGACCGGACGCAGAGCGGACTGGGAATATCAAAATCCTGGTATATCCTCCGCTTACGTTACCTATCCACGCACTCACTCCGGCTTTTGGCAGTCTGTACTTATCGGCCTGGTCATTCTGGCACTTGCACTGCTGTATATCCGGCAATCGGATCCCGGCATTTCGGTGGGATCCCATGGCTATCAACAGGAACAATACGAACCCTGAGCGTCAGTATCCTAACCTCTGAATAAGCCGCTTATACGGGGCCGGGAAGAAAGGAAAAAACAGCTAAGAAATCGGAACCTGCTCCGAGATCAGCTTCGCCGATCGAAAGCCGGGATGGTTTGCACCACTCACCGAAGATCGGTATTTCATTACTCACAAAACCTTTCTATCCCATGCAGATGACCCATTATGCCATGTTGGCCCAAGCCTTGTTCGCACTGGCTGTCGCCTTTTACCTCACACGAAAACTACGCGGAACGATCCGGGCTGTTGTGGTGCGACTGATGCCGATCAAACACCGGATATCGGATGAATCCTTCAATTTGCAAACCCGCTTCAGTGCCGTAGCCGCCTACCTCACCGGTCTGTTACTGGCCGGTCTGATCTACTGGGGGGTCGAATCACTGACGACGCAACTCTTTTTGGCATCGCCTGAGCAACAACAACGTATTTACGACATCGATCCACCCCGAAAAGAAACGCCTACTGTTTTGCCGCCAGTACCGGCGAACGACGATTCTAAACACAATGAACCAGAATCATCTGCCGCCCCCGGTTCGGGATCATCTGGACCTGCGGAAGAAGTCGATGCTCCTCCTCCTACCCATACATCTACCGAAAGCGGAGCTTACTACCTCCAGCTATTTGCCTTCCGGGATATGGATCGGGCACAAACACAACAAAGTATTTACGAAGCCCGGCTACCTCGTCCGGTAATGATCATCCGGGTGAACAGCAGTCCGGCGCCCTACAAAGTAGTAGTTGGTCCGTTTTCCAGCCGGGAGGCCGCCCTTGAATTTCGCAACTGGCAACAGCTCCGAGGTGTGATCGTGGAACAGCGCCTATTCAGGTAAAGACATCAAGCATTGATTTTCTTCCTGGTTTTGAGTTGGCCGAAGTTTCCGGAAGGGTCCGGGGCTTCGGCTTTTTTGGCAAGATGCACAAGGCAGCGGTGATTGGTCCTGATTGATGAGGGCTGAAAAATAGCAATGACAATGACAATAGCAATACGTAACAATTGGCTGCAATGCTATCCGGGCGGTGGTTGTTGTGCAGGCGCTTGCCATCGATATTGGTATTTCGGCATTATTCATCGCCTGTTTTTAGAACTCATCACCTCTAACCACAGGAAAAACCAGGGCCCGCCCGCCACGACTGATGGGATTGCAGGAAATCAGCAAACTCACTCAGAAAACTTACACTTACCTCTCCCTCCAACACTAAATAATACCTGTGCTCACCTCTGGGGAGCTGGCCGGTGCAGTACCTGAAAATTTCCTGGAAAAGTGTACGCCGGCCTGAGGGGGAAAATGACGCGCCGTCCATCCTGTCTATAGGAAATACTGTGATAACAATATAAACTCGCCCATCCGGTAGCGTGGTTCCTTCGCTTCAAGGCCCACCGGATCTTGACTCCTTTGGAGATCGCTCAGTCATCTTAATTGGATGCTCACTCCTACTAATTACCATTGCCTACACTTTACTGATCGGCAAGTCGCAGTCCTACCTTAATTGGATGCTCACTCCTACCAAGGATCGGGCGAGGAATAGACCTAGCGAAAGTCGCAGTCCTACCTTAATTGGATGCTCACTCCTACCCGCTTGCCGCGGCGTCGGGACATCGATCTCGGGATGTCGCAGTCCTACCTTAATTGGATGCTCACTCCTACGGGGTTTTGTTCCGGATAAACTGGAATACCGAATGTCGCAGTCCTACCTTAATTGGATGCTCACTCCTACGCCCGGTAGACAATCCCATCACTGTAGAGCCTACGTCGCAGTCCTACCTTAATTGGATGCTCACTCCTACTTCCGGAAATCACGTGACAGAGCTGAAGCGTGTGTCGCAGTCCTACCTTAATTGGATGCTCACTCCTACCCGGATACAGGAGAAATCACGCTGATGTATCTGGTCGCAGTCCTACCTTAATTGGATGCTCACTCCTACCAAAACATGGCTCTGGCGGTGGAACGCCTTACCTCGTCGCAGTCCTACCTTAATTGGATGCTCACTCCTACAATCGTGAGAGGTACGCAAAAGCTCGTGGGAAGCGTCGCAGTCCTACCTTAATTGGATGCTCACTCCTACGCTGGATGCCGACGACTGGTGCAACGCTGGAAGAGTCGCAGTCCTACCTTAATTGGATGCTCACTCCTACGCACAGTATGAAAAGATTGTCACCAGACGACCGGTGTCGCAGTCCTACCTTAATTGGATGCTCACTCCTACCGAAGGCTCAACCTGCCCTCGGAGAATG
>JAGQXH010000889.1 GCA_020436695.1 Lewinella sp.
GTTGGGAATACCAGCCTTTATCTTTTATTTATCTGGTATTCAACGATACGCAGATCAACGGACTCGACCAGCCTTTTACGGAACGGCAAATGATCAGTAAAGTCACCTTTCTGAAACAATTTTGAAATGCCGGATAATATCGATCTGCTGAAAGACAGCCCCCGGCGATTGATGCGTAAACTATCCGTGCCGGGTATTCTCGGCATGATGGTATTGTCGGTCAATTCGCTGGTGGATTCTTTGTACTTAAGCAATCTGATAAGTGTGGATGCTTTTGCCGGAGTTACCTTGCTGTTCCCATTTACCCTGGTGGTGAACAGCATTTCCGGCCTGATCACTGTCGGTTCCTCTTCCGTTCTAAGTCGGTCCATCGGCGCGGAGGACAAGCGTATCCAGGAAATGATCCTGCCCAATTTGCGGGCGCTTGCCCTGCTCGGCTCCGGGGTATTAATGGTATGCGGATTGTTTTTTCCCGAAGTCCTGGTGGATCTGATGGGGGCAACAGGTGCGGTAAAACGGGCCGGAGTTGATTATTTGACCGTTTATCTTCAGGGCGCGTTCTTCATTATTTACGGATTATCGGCCAATGCCTTGATCCGTTCCGAAGGCAGGATCCGACAGGCGATGACCTATACCGCTGTGGGGGTGGTATTGAATATCCTGCTGACTCCTATTTTCATTAAGTCGTTTGGCCTGGGGGTTAAAGGAGCGGCATGGAGCAGTATCATCAGTATGGCCGTATACAGCCTACTCACTTCGCTGTATTTCATCGGCGGTAGGGCTACTTTTTCCACCGGACGGTTTGGAGTAAGTATTAAGAAAGGAATTATCGGGGATGTGCTTCGGGTTGGTTTATCTGCGTTTTCCATGCAGGCCGCCAATGTAGTACGCCAATTCATTCTTTTCCGATCAGTGGCCTGGTACGGATCAGCCGCCGATCTGGCTATTTTCAGTGTGGTCTTTCGCCTGTATTCCTTTCTGGCAGTTCCTGTAATGGGAATGTTGCAGCCTCTTCAGCCGGTAATTGGGGTGAACTATGGAGCCGCACTATGGCACCGGTGTATTCAAATGATGAAAGCTTTTCGCCGGTCTGGCATTTTTTTCACGGGGCTACTGCTTTTATCTCCGATGATCTTCCCCCGGTATTTCATGGAATTATTACTGGCAGATACGCTGGTGACGGATCAGGCCCTGAATGAATTCCGCCTCGTACTGTTAACCTTACCCCTTTTACCTATTTCCGTCAGCACCATCATCTTTTTTCAGGCGGTGGGCGAGGGAAAAAAGGCGAGCAGTCTGCCGTTGGTGCGCCAGGTATTGATCTTCCTGCCGCTCGTGCTGCTGGTCCCTTATTTTAAGGGAATAAGTGGGATTTATTACGCGCTGGCTGCCGAAAATGCAGTTTATGCCTTGCTGCTCTGGACAATGATTAGCACGGAAATGCAAAAACTTCGGCAAGAGTGGCGGTAGCTACCTGATCAGTTGTTGGTAAGGGCGTTCTTTTTAGCGATTATGTGAAATACATGCCAGTGTTTGGTCTTTCCCGATACCGTCTTCCCCGGTTTATTGATCTCCTTCATAACTTCCAGCTCGAAGCCAGAGAACATGGTCTTTATCTGATGAATTTCGTGAAAACTCATGTTGGGGTTATCACTCCAGGAATCGTTTATACCAAATAAGTGGCCGGCAAACCGCCCGTTGGGTAGCAGGCAATTGACAATGAGTGACCAAAAGTCATCAAATTGCCCAGGCCGGCAAAAGGGTAAACTAAAGCTCGCATTTACCAGGCTGCATGCGGGGAGCCTGGTAAGACTTTCAAATGTGGAACATTTGGTGGTCAGCGCCTCTTTCCGGGAGGGAGGGATAATATTTGCAAGCTGCTGAAGTGCACGCTGCTCCTGGTCGATTGCCAATACGCTCCAGCCATTCATCAGCAGTGCCGAGGTGTCTATGCCGGTTCCACAACCAAGATCGATAGCGAGGGGCTCTTTCAGTGGCAATTTTTCTTGTGCAAATAAATTCAGTGCCTTTTGCAGCGTGGCAGAGGGTGGTGTTTTTTCTCTTCCGAAATATTGATAGTGTTCTTTCCAGTCTTTATTCATAAAAAACGTAAGGTTTCTAATCGAAAAGATTTGTTCTATTGTACAGATGCATGTGTGACAAAAATGAAAGGTGTGGCGCTGCAGTGGAGGAGACATAGTCCGCTGGCCGATGCTCCGATGAGATCGGATTTGGCTATGGCAGTAGTTAGACTCATTTTTATTATATTCTTTTATTCATAAAAAGGGACATTCGTCCCAGTATGGGCGCTTATGGGCAGCCCAATTATTAGAATTTAAACGTGTTCTCAGATGGCTTTTGGCATTAAATACCGGCTGAACATTTTTTCAAATACTTCCTTTCGCAACCCTCTGCCGATGAAGACCAGCTTACTCTCCCGGAGTTCCCCGTCTTTCCAAAGGCTCCCGTCCGTAGCGATAAAAGTAGTGCGCACAGACTGCAGAACGACGCGATTGGGATAATCGGGTATGGCCATAATGCCTTTGACGCGATAGACCTGATGGCGATAAAGATTGACCAAGCGGGAAAGTTCGAGTGATAGGTGGTCCAGATCAAAGGGCCGGTCGAAGGTTAACGTAAAGGTGGTGATCCGATGGCTGTTGTTGATATGTGGGTGCTCGTGAAGATGGGCTTCGTGGTGAAGATGGGCGGCGGTATGCATTTTCTCCTCCACGGATTCGGCCCACCCGAGGGTCGGCTAAAAAGACTTGCATCAGGGAACTCGGGTCAGCAATGCCTGTGGTTTCGATGACGATGCGGTCGCACTGATCTCTTTTTTCGCTGGCCACCTCCAAAATGTCGAGCAATCCATTTGATAATGAACAGCACAAGCAACCCGCGCTCAGCTCTACCACTTCTTCCACGCCATCCATTACCAGAGCGCTACCCAGGTTCGTTTCTCCGCACTCATTTTCGATGACCAGCAAGCGTTCGGGTAGTCTCTCCTGAATGAAGTGATTCAAAAAAGTGGTCTTGCCGGATCCTAAAAAGCCGGTGATGATGTGAACCGGTATCTTCTCCATGATTATCTCTTTTTACATTTAC
>JAGQXH010000088.1 GCA_020436695.1 Lewinella sp.
GGGCCGATTCGGCCATACAAAGGATAGAATACTGCTCTACATCACCGATCACGTCGCCCGGACGGATAAAAGCCCGGTCGCGAAAGATCTCCGCCAGTTCACGTTCATCCAGAGAAGAGACCGTACGGGCAAAGTCCTCTGCCTTTTCAAAACACTGCTGTAGTTTGTCGAGCAGCAGTTGAAAATCTTTTACCCAAATGACCGTTTCCAGGGGTAATACCTGGAAAATAGACACCTTCTCCTCCTGCTTGAAACGGGTATTGATATTGGGTACAATGGAGAGTTTTTTGATATTCTGCCTGGACAACTGGGTCATCGGATCAAAGGTCCTGATCGTTTCGACCTCTTCGTCAAACAGCTCAACCCGGTAGGGGTAGTCGTTGCCGTATGAATACACATCCACAATGCCGCCCCGCACGGAGAACTGCCCGGGTTCGTACACAAAATCTTCCCGCTTAAAACCATATTCTACCAATACATCGATCAGTGTATTGACGTCCAGATCTTCGCCTACGGTAAGTTCCATCCGGTTGGCCGACAACACTTCCGGGGCCACTACCTTTTCAAATAGTGCTTCGGGGTACGTCACGATGATCTCGCCGGTAGCTTTGGAAGTAGTGATCTGATTGATGGCCTCTGTGCGCTGAAGTACATTGTTGTTATCGAGTACTTCAAAATACAAGGGCCGCTTGAAGGAATCCGGCAGAAAATGAATGGTCTTTTTCTCCAGCAGTCCGGCCAGCGTATTCTGTATGTAAGCCGCATCTTCTTTATCCAGGCCGATAAAAAGATGATGTCTCCGGTCTGCCTGATAACTTCCCGCCAGTACAAAGCACTCCATCGCCCCTCTCAGGCCTAATAACTGCATGCGGGTAGGGCCTTCACCCTGTAATGCCTTATTTAACTCTTTTACGCGTGGGGCTCCCTGGTATCGTTCCAGAAGCCGGTTAAGATTCTCCAAGATATATTTTCGTTTCCGTCACAAAGTTCACGAATATACCGGTTTAATCCCCTTTTTTAATCTACCTTTTTGAAAATGAGCCGGTGGTCTTCATTGCTCAATATCAATTGACCGTCCTTTAACTCATAATTCAGGCCCTTCCCGGAAATGGCTGCGGTAAACTGATTTTCGAACATCAGTACCGGGCAGGCCATTTTCGTACTCATCAGGTTACCGAAAAAGAGCATATCATGTTGGGCATTTACCGTTCCGCGGTACTGATTACAGCCGGCCAGGCCGTATACTTTGCCATTGGTGAGTTGGAGGTCCATAGTCGGCACTCCCTTGGGAAATTCCGCTGGGTCTAATGCATCACCGTCGATGGTAGTCAGTGCCCAGATATCCTGCAGGCGGTAATCTCCTCTAAAGCGGCCACATCCTGTATATTCTTCCATTTTTCCATCCTTCCCGATTTGGGTAGTAACGCGGACCCGGTAAGGATATTCGATACCAGACATATCATCGGTACAGGTTTGTGGAAAGATCGTCACCTGCAATATCCCACTTTCCGTTTCAGCCCGGTAACTCAGGGCAGCTACATCCTGCGGACTTACCGGTTGCGGTACCGGTGTTTTGAGTTTTCCTTTTTCCTCCATGGTACTGAAGATCATCAGACTGTCGAAGTCGATCTCCACCGACCAGAAAGGTTCATTACCGGTTACAATGAATGGGATGCCGGCGGTCTTGTTATTTTCCCAATCCTGCCCCATTTGTGATTCTGAAGCCGGCGGATAGCTTGGCGTCATTCCTGTTGCTTCCTTTTCACTAAGGGTGTCTTCCTGCATTTTGGGGCTACATCCCAGGATGAGCAATGCCAGAGCAACAATTAAAAAGTTAATTTTTTTCATAGCAGTATTTTCTGTCAAACGAAGAAGCGCCCCAAGAGGTTCATTCCGTGACTACAGCCAGCAATTCACTGATCATCATGGCGGTTGCGCCCCACAGTACTTTGCCCCGGATATCAAAGTATGGCACCTCGCGCAGTAATAGATCCCCACGGACGGTCATATCCATTTTACGCACATTCTTTTTCTGATAAAAATGCTCAAAGGGTACTTCGAGAATGGCGGCTACTTCTGACGGCTGGGGTTGAAAATCCGGCCGCCTTTCAGCGTAGGCCACATAAGGGTGTACCAGAAAATTACTGACGGGTATGTACAATTCCGTCAGTTTACCGAGTACCGTAATCTCATTCCGGTTGATACCGATCTCTTCCTCCGACTCCCGCACAGCCGTGAATTCCAGGCTGGAGTCCGTATCTTCATAACGGCCGCCGGGAAAACTGATCTGTCCTTTGTGTTGGTCATTTTCGTAACGCGAGGCCCGCTCGATCAGCACGATATGCCAGTCACCTTCCTTAGGATAAAACAGGGCCAGCACACCGGCATCCATAGCCGTGGGCGGTGCCGGAGCTCGTTTGTACCGAAAAGCGGTGGCCATGCGGTATTGAGCTTCTTCTCCCGGTAGCGGATGTTGGAGTTGTTCACCTATTCTGTTAATAAAGTCCAGCATGATGGATTGGCTTTATTTATTGGTAACGTTTTAGCAGGGTATTTGGATGTGTGGGTTAGTGGAAAGTCATCGACTCAGCCTACGCCAACGGAACAGGATGGTAGCACCATTACTAAAGCAGTAACGAATACTTACAAATATGACGCCGAAGTTTGGAAGCTCCGGCTTTCTATTTTCTTGATCTTAACGGGCTCTCCCATTTTTACTATCTTGCAAGAAACCCTCCGTCCTTGAAAAAATTATTCTACCTAAGTGTACTAGGCCTACTTCTCTTCGAGACAGCCAATGTCTTTTTCATCATGCCCATGCCCGGCAGTCAGGAAATGAACAGCCTGGATCTAGCCTATTTCCTGTATTCGTGGCGCTGGGGCTTTCGCCTGCTATTTGGGCTAATGATCATTTTGGGTGTCGCGGCTGCTTTTCGGAGCTCCAAATGGTGGCCGACCGTAAGCTTGCTGGTCGTTTTCGGCGTAGTCTACCTAACCAATTTCAAAATGGCCGCCGATACGATGTTTTACCAACCCACTAACCTGCAATTGACCGGGAGTGCTGACAACCTCGTTGATAACGAACGACTGGTACTCGGGATCACATATAATGGACAGGCCAAGGCCTATCCGATCCAGTTTCTGGGTTACCACCATCAGGTGCGCGACAGTATCGGCGGCAAACCTATTATGGTAACATACTGTACCGTATGCCGCACGGGCCGAGTATTTGAACCCATCGTAAACGGCAAAGCCGAAACCTTTCGCCTCGTGGGAATGGATCATTATAATGCCATGTTTGAGGACCAGACTACCCGTTCGTGGTGGCGACAGGTGACGGGAGAAGCCGTTGCCGGTGCATTGAAAGGGCAAATCTTACCCGAATTTCCTTCTACGCAAACTACCCTGATCAGTGGCAACAACCGTTATACACTGCTGGGTATTGCTGAAGATGAACAGAGGCCTGGTCTGAAAAAACTGAACGCCTATCAGGAATACTGGCACAGCTGGCAGACTTTTCATCCGGAGACTAAACGATGAACTTCATCCGGGGTGATCTTCAACCTATGTATCCCCGATAGGCGTAGTTTCCGAACTACGCCTCCCTATCCTCCAGCCACGATGCCGTAATCTCATTCAACTTCTGTACCTTGTACTCAAAATCGCCCCCCAGCTTATCCCGTACCGCTTTCAGATTATCCAACAGTGTCTGCATCTGATCCGTGTCCGGTAGTGTTTCCGTAAGATATTCCCGCATGCGCTTGGCCAGTGTGGGTGATTTACCATTGGTGGATACTCCGATCTTCAGATCCCCTTTCTTTACGATGGAACAAAGGTAAAAATCACACAGATCGGGCGTGTCGGCTACATTGGTCAACAGGTGTTTTTTTGAGGTTTCCGTTTTGATCTTTTCGTGCAAAGCCCGGTTGTCGGTGGCCAGGATAGCCACATCTTTTTCATCCAGATCTTCCATAGCAAAGGGCCGCACAATTACTTCCAGGTTGGGGTGATGCCTTGCGATCTCCATGATCTCCGGCCGGCGGATCTCTTCAGCCACCAGCGTTACCCGCGCCTCCGGACTACTGCGCAGTACTGCTTCCAGCTTTTCCAGCCCGACATTTCCCCCACCGACGATGAGCGTATGTAGTTGATGTAATTTCAAAAAAACAGGAAATAGGGTATTCCCTGTATTATTCTCATTGAAATCAGTCATATCACTATTTGTTTTAATCGGCTCTTTTCCCTTATTTTCGGATTTGAACATAAAAAGCTAATTTTTGTTCCGTCTGACGCTTTTCCCTAACCACCTGTGGGAACAAAAAATTACTTTTCCAAATCTGACTCAATTTATGAAAAAAATACTCGTCAGCACCGGTGGTGGAGATTGCCCGGGTTTAAACGCAGTGATCCGGGGCATCGTTAAAGCAGCCAAAAAATCAGGGAAGTGGGAAGTTTGGGGCAGCATGGAAGCCCTGAATGGCGTAATGAATGATCCACCGGAACTCATCAAACTGACTTCCAAGAGAACAGCCGGTATCCACGTGAAAGGAGGTACGATCCTTAAGACGACCAACCGTGGCAACCCATTGGAATATCCCGTACTTCAGGAAGACGGCACCTGGAAACACGTCAATATCTGCGATCATGTAGTAGATAAGATCAGATCACTGGGTTTCGATGCCCTGATCAATATCGGAGGTGACGGAAGTCAGAAAATATCCATGGCCCTCAATGAACTGGGGCTTCCGGTGGTAGGCGTGCCCAAGACCATTGACAATGACCTGCTGGGGACCGATCTCACTTTCGGTTTTTCCACGGCCGTACAGATCGCCACGGATAGTTTTGACAAGCTTGTCACTACTGCCGAAAGCCATCATCGGGTAATGATCATGGAGGTCATGGGACGCGATGCCGGATGGATCGCCCTGCACACCGCCATCGCGGGCGGTGCCGAGATCTGTCTGCTGCCGGAGATTCCTTTCGACCTCCAAAAGATCATTAAAAGGATCGAAAAACGCTACAAAAAAGGAAGAGGTTTTGTCAATATCGTAGTCGCGGAGGGTGCAAAACCCAAGGGAGGAGAAGCCATTGGGCACGCATCAGGTGACGTTGGCGACCGGCATTTCAAACTGGGAGGAGTTGCCAATTATCTGAAATATAAGCTGGAAGAAGCCGGCTGCCAACAACAGATACGTACAACCATCCTGGGACACGTTCAGCGCGGCGGCACTCCGGTGGCTTTTGACCGCATTCTGGCCACAGCCATGGGGGTAAAGGCTTTTGAACTGATCGCAGAAGGTGATCACGGCCGTATGGTTTCCCTGAAAAACAATATAGTAACCAGCGTACCCCTCAAAGAGGCTGTTGGTGGCAACAAATTCGTTGCCCAGGATAATTCTCTGGTGCACGTGGCTCGTTCGGTCGGCATTTCTTTTGGGGATTAAGCGCAAAAGACTAACCTACTCTCAGAGTATGTTTTTTATACAAGCGGTAACTCTCATCAGGTCGCAACCAGCTACCCAACACCAGGGTCAGCAACAGATAAAACAGGATGAAAGTAAGCAGCATAGCTGAATATTCAACCAAAGTAACGCCCATTCATCTTAAAATAAACCTCCCCTCCATGCTCTCCTCTGGCATTAGCAGTTATAATTCAACAGAAGCGGTAAAGTTACTCGGGCCTATATTCCCACACATCGGGATAAGTAAGCCAGCCTACAGGGCCTCCGCTAACCACATAGCCGCGGCCCATATCCGGTATGGAAAAACCGGTAGTGAAATGCATCACATTTCCGAGAAAATCATTTCTCCTTTTCCATACCCCCTTTTTACTTTCTCCGTTTACTACAGTGGTGCCTTTAGGGTTAAATTCCCAAAAGCTAACCGTCATTCCATCTCCTTCTGCCTCACCCAATCCCAAATAAGCCTTATCATCAATTACAAAAGATATTCCGAAAAATAATTTTCCTCCCAAAAAATCAGCAACGGGAGTCCATTCTCCATACCGGATGGGATTTCCTTTGGAGTCGAACTCTCCTGAAATCTCAGCGCCGGCATTGGGGTCAAACTCATAGAATTCGCTGTATGCCGTACCACCCCAAATTCTTCCGACGCCCATATACCCTCTGTTCCCGATTGCGAATGCATTACCTTCTACAATCCTTTTTGGATAGTTTGCTTTTTGCGTCCAACGGCCCCGATGTACAGTCTTATCCTGAGCATCAAAAATATCGGGTATTACGGCTCCGGCCATAGGGTCAAATTCCCAAACATCATCTGTCCCGATTGTACCGCTACCCCGTGATCCAGTAACTACGTATCCTTTGCCATTGATGGAAAAAGTCGGCGCAAGATGCCTGCCTAACCCCCCAAAGGATTCCACTTCTACCCAATAACCTTTGAAATTGCCTTGACCATCCTTAAAACCATTCGGATCAAATAGCCAAAAATCAGTACTGTTCTCAGTTCCTCTTCCCAGCCCCACATATGCTTTATAGTCTTTGTGATCTCCATAATCGATTATGAAACTCGATTGTAATTCTTGTCCTTTCCCCGGATATTTTTCCTCCAATTTCCTCCAGCTTCCCATTCCACTCGGATCAAATTCATAAATGTCTTTGGTTACATCATTACGGTATTGATCATCCAGCACATAGCCTTTTGCCCCCAAACCGAAACCATGGTGAAAGGCCATATTTTTCAGCACATCCGTTTTGCGTTCCCAGATATTCCAGTAATGAGGCGTCCATTCCAACACATTACCGTACAGGACTTCCCCATCATTCTTAACCGCATAGCTTCGGTAATGGAATTTGGTTCCTTCCGGAAATAGATCTTTTGAAAGAGAAAGGGCAAAAGATGCTTCATTTATTGAAGGGTCTAAGGTAATACTTCCAACCTGTACAGCAGTATCCTGCTCCAGGGTAGGTTCAGGTTGCGTAAAAGACCAACAGAAGCCCACTGTAAGTGTAGATTTTATGCCTTGCACCCGCCCTTCGAGGCTGAAACCATAACCGCCATCTTCGTAATCTATTCCTAGCGTTGAGATCGGATAAAGCGTTTTAAAAGTCTGTGTTTCCCCGTATGCTGATTCACCTGATCCCAGCGTCACAAAAGCCCGTACATAATACGTAGTGTTGGGCTGCAGTTCGGTAAGGGTGCTGGAAAAGGGAAAAAAACCTTCTAGGGTTTTTGCCCCATTCGGAAGCGTGCGGTCATCTTTCAGCACAAGGGTAGGTTCTTCAAAAGAGGAAGACCAAACGTGACCGAAATCGACAATGTTTTCATCGGAAGGTCCCCAGATCTCTCCGGAAACGGTCGCCGTAGTGAAATCGATATTGCCAACCAGGCCAGTATGTATCTTGGCTATCGCTTCCAGTGCCCATTGTTCGCACCCCAATACTACCAATAGTGATATTATGGCGCTGATTCCTATGAGCTTTTTCATCTTATTTGTTTTAACAGGTGATGTGTTATTCCTCTTCCGGAATGTACTCCCAAAGGTCATTATAAATATTACCACCTTGTCCCAAACCGTAATATCCCCGGTCGTTCAGACTAAAAGACACGGTATTAGATCTAATCGGATTTTGGGGAAAAGATCTTCTTGGGGTCCATTGATCCCGGCGGGCATTGTATTCCCAAAGATTTTCTACGGCATCGTTAGTGATGACAAAGCCGCGATCACCAATAGAAAAGGTGTGCAGATCATTGGCGTGAAATCCGGGAGGCAGACTGGCTACTTTTGTCCATACATTGCCCCCCTTGTATCGCCAGAGTTGATTATTAGCGGTACCAAAAAAACCACCGTCCAGACCTGCAAACAGTATGGAATCTCGTAAAGAGAATACAATGCCTTCGTATACCCCAACATTGCGCTTGGGACTGAAAGGGATTTGATTTTGTTTGATCTCTGTCGGCTTTGGATTGGGGCCGGGTGAAAACTTCAGAATGTCGTAAGTAGGACTACAGCAAGGGCTACCTGATCCGAATGCAAGGTATCCTTCATTTTGCATGGAAAAACCATGTGCGTCGATACGAGCCCGGCCACCTAATCCGGGATTTACGGAATTTTCTAATTTATCCCATCGATTGTCCTGGATATCATATAGTAGCAGATCCCGGTTATTATTACTGGCGGAAATACCCAGGCCGACATACCCATATCCACCGTCCGAGATGGTGAGGGCAAATGCCGCTCCAAGATGGACATAGCTGGAGTTGGGCATCTGTCGCAGGGAAAGCCATTGGACCTCAACGGAAGGATCAAAGCGGTAAAACTCCAGATTATATCCATTTATACCCCTGCCTCCACCGATATAGGCTTTATCCTGGTAGGTAAAGACGTAACTACCCTGCATGGCAATAGGAGCCGGATCTTTTTGCACCCAGATGTCTCCTTTTTTGAACTCGATCACATTGCGGCTGTATATCGTACTGTCTCCCAGTGTCGCAAAAGCCCGAACGTAGTAACTCTTCTGCGGCCATTCCCCTTCAATCCCTTCAATTTTTCGCTGGAAGTGCGTTTCATTGATCAGTCTACCTATAGCCGTCACTGTATCGCTTTCTACCGTAGGTAACGGATGCTCAGTAGACCAGACAAATCCATGGTTATTCAGCGCCACACCGGCCTGCAGACCCTCAATATGGCCGAATGGTTGAATTGCAGCGGTATATTTTTCTACTGAATCGATCACTACCTGGAAACCTAACATACTCGTACTGAAATCGGCTGGATCTCCATAGAAAATCCGGCCATCCTGAATGGCATAGGCACGGTAGTAATAAGTGGTATTGGGGATCAAATTGTTCAGCGGGCTAAGTATGGGGCCATTTTCAATCTTCTCTCCTAACGAAATAGGCGTCCCGGCCTCGACCGTCAATTCCATGGCTGTAGTGGACCAAATATGCCCAACATCCGCAAATCGACCGATTTCCAATCCTTCCACGCTACCAGACAAAACGACAGACTTGATATAACTATCCGTAGGGTCAAACACAATATCCGTAGGAGGGCCGGTCTCAACCATGATAAAATTGACAGGATCCAGCTTCATCCACTCGCAGGCAGCGATCAGCAACAGCAGCAGAATAACGGGTATGAATAGATAATGTTTAGATGGCTTAGTTTTCATTTTCTTAATTTATTGGCCTGAATTGCTACGGCACTCTTATCAGTTTGCCATTTTCCTCTTTCCAAATGAATGCTTTAGGAAAACCGGCTTTTTGGGCAAGAGGCAACAATCGTCTGGCCTCTTCCAGGGTAGCGATACCCCCGATCAGTTTTCTGATGTAGCCGTTGTCGAGCGTCATGGATTCAATAAGGCCCAGCTCATTGACCCGGCTCGGGTCAAAACTGCTTTCGTTTTTGTAGGCAGCTAGTTGGATCTTAAAGGGGAAGTGTTGAGTGGACGTCGTACTTTCCGGGGGGGATATTTTAGCATCTGAAACCTCAGGCAGTTTCGGATCAACGGGAGTCAAACCGTTGTTGGTAGAAACCGGTACATCATCCTTCAAAGAAGATGGCTCCACCTCTTCAACCACAATAAAACTTTTATCAAAACCGATTCGCCTGGCCCGCTCCCGGACCTCTTCTACTTCCGCCCGGGTACTAAACCCCATTACGGAAATGACGAACAGATCATCCCGTGGGTGGGTAGCAACCATACCCAAGGTGCGGGCTGCCGTATATTTAAAACCGGAAGTATCCCGGAAAACACCCAATTGCAAACGGTAACTTTCGGAGAGGGATGCAAGTCGAACCGGATGCCATGAACCCGCAAGTACCCCGGGCTTAATATCCTTTTCTGTTAGGCCGGTTCGTTCCTTAATATCCTCGGTAAGTGGTGGAGGATCGTTTTTTAGACTCGCTAAAACGACATCAGGATTCGGGAAGAATAAAGGTGGATCTTGCTGGGCTGCAATCAGTATATGTCCATTTTCTGTTGAATGGACTGCCCTGATTAATTGTGCTTCCGAAAACTTATGACTAAAAATGATATCTCCTTCAACATCCCATATCCGGACAGTGCCGTCATGAGAGGTGCTCAGCAGATAATGTCCACCGGGAAGAAACGCTACCGATGTGATATCATCGTCCTGATGACCACGATAAAATTCTGCGATAATCATGGCACTGGAATTCCAAAGCCGGATCGTAGTGTTCGGAGAGAAGGTGTAGATCTTTTCGCCGTAAGGGCCGAAGCCTGCTCCTGTTATCCCTTCGGCGTCTACTAGTTCTTCTGCGATCAGGTCACCGTCAACATCCCAGATCCGTAGCCACCCGTCCGCTCCCGCAGTCAGGATTTTTTTTCCATCCGGACTGAAATCTACGGTGGAAATAGCGCCCCCAGATTCCGGGAAACCGGCAATCCGGTTACCGGTCAGATCCCAAAGACCGCTGGTGTTTTGTTGCGTTCCAGTAAGAATGCGCTGCCCATCCGGGGAAAATTTAACCACATATATATAGCCGGAATGAGGTATGCCCTGGGGAGAGATCGGCTGACCGGATGCGTCCCAGATCCTCACCGTTCCATCCACCCCACGGGTATAGATGGCATTACCAGGCGGTGAAAAGCCGGCAGATAATACCGGCCCCTTATGCCCTGCTAAGATGGCCTGCCGGTTTCCTGCTGTGTCCCAAAGCATGGCTGTTCCGTCTCTTGACCAGGTCAGGATCTGCTTGCCAGTGGGTGAATAGACCGCACCGGTTACTCCGGCCGCATGACCATTGAGGCGTGCTATCTCCTGGCCGGTTTGCGTCCATATTCTTGCCGTTTTATCCGCCGATGCAGTAACGATATATTGATTGTCGGGAGAAAAGGTCATGGCGTATACCGCACCGGTGTGGCCCTGCAATTGGGCAAGAGGATCTTCCCGGCCGATCTGCCAGAGCTTTACCCCATGATCCGGAAGGATGGTAAGCGCATAACGACCGTCGGGAGAAATAGCCGTTCGTATACTGGGACCCGGTGATTTTCCCAGTTCGAAAGACCGGTTAGCCATTACGGCATTTCCAAAACTTCGCTTGATGCCGGGATTCAGTTGGGACTCTGTTTTCTGGTATGCCCAAAAAGCCAGATCCAGGCTGTTTGCAGTATTTCCGGCTTCCAGTTCTTTAGTGGCCCAAATGCTTATTTCATTTGCTTTCGATTCTTCGAGCGCTTTTTCCAGTATGCTGTTTCTTTGTTCCAGTTCTTTATTGGTCTCTTCCAACAGTATATAGGTGCTTGCCAGATCTCGGTTGGCTTTCAGTGCGGTCTCCTTAGCTATTCTTTCCTGTTCGGCTGCAGCCTCAAGTGCTTCATCTTTTTTTCGGGTTGCCCTTTCTACCGCGATCCTTGCTTTGTTTAGTAGCACCTCGTCAGCAATTGACTCGGCAACTTCTTTAGCTGCCTCGAAATTATATATGGCAAGCTGGTATTTTCCGGCGTCCTCGTATCTTTCTCCTTCCTGATAAAAGAAGTCGAAATCCTGATTGATCTGAGCAACTGAGATGGCCGGGCAAAGGAAAAGCCCGATATACATTACGTGGTACAGTATCTTAAACATGACCAAAGGATTTGGGGATTAAAAAGTCAGGCTCACACTCAGTCCGACGGCCCCCAATGCTGCACCGGGAACCGGACTATTCAGTATGGGGCGCATGTGTAAGGTCTGGTCCGGGCGTTGTGCCTCCGGACAGAACCGCTGGTATTCTTTCCGCTTGTTATTATACCGCTTCGTACGGACCACAAACAGAATGGCATCCGTGGCAATGATCGCCGCTCCGGCCAGCGTCAGCGCCCAATAAATATCGTTTTTATTATTAGCCTCATCCCATTGCTTTTGGTGGACCTCGATGCTCGATGCATTCACATACCGGTCATAAGCATCATTTTTCTGTAGGCGAAAGATCTGGCCTGCACCAATGGTAAGCGCCCCTACCCCGGCAACCAGATAATACGGTAATTTCTGGTTGGAAGAAAAGGAAGGTTTATTGCTACAATCGTAGCTGAATTTACTCCTATATACGGTCAGTGTGAACTCCATATTGCCGTCGATGTTGTGGCCTCCCTGTTGTTCGATGGGGTTCATCCAAACAATCCGGTGGTGACCACCTCCGCGGATGGTATCCAAAACCTCCTGCAGATCATCGTAATACGAGAGATACAACTCCCGGTTATTCAACCGCAAGCTGGGAGCCAGTAGGTAGAATTGCTTTTTGTTCTCCGGTTCTGTCAACTCATAATTTAGGATAAGGTCTCCAAAGCTGATGCTGAGATCTAATTTTCGGATCACCGAATTGGGTGTTATCCCATTTACTTCTATCACCGTGAGTCTGTTCTCGGCCAGATTGATATTTGCCCGTACCTGAGCGCCGAAAGGATCAAAGTCGGCATTATTCTGAGTAAAAACACCGACCCCAAGACTCCAGATTAGGATGAATGTGATGATTGGCTTTTTCATAATATGTCTTTAAATGGTTTTAGGTAGAAAGCAGGTACAGGTTTCGGATCCGGCCGGTGATCAGTTACTCCGTCAGCCAGTACTATTCTAACTTGTATTTGCATTCTTTGATCCGTTGTGCTACTTCCTTGTCTTTAGGATTTATTTTCAGGAGCGTCTCGATCTCTGCAACCAGTTCGTACCGTTCAAGGGCCAGTCGGTAGCCCCGGGTGTTGGCGGCTCGAAAATAGACCTCTCCCTGGTTTTTTAGTCTGGCCCTGGCACCGCTCAAACTTCCTTCGAGCTCTTTAATTTTTCCTTCTACCTCCCCCTTGTTGACTCCCAGCCTGTTGGCCCTCCTGAATAAGTCTAGTGCTTTGATCTGGTCTCCGGTAGAGCCTGTTCGGGTGAGCATATCTCCTTCTTCAAAAAGCTGGTCAAATTCACTGCGTTTTTTTGCTTTATCCCGTGCCGATTGGATGCTGTCAATTGCTTCCTGTGTATGGGGTTTGATCCGCAGCGCGTCATTGTATACCTCCTGTGCTTTCTCATATAGATCCTGGTACATGTACTGATTGCCATAGGTCATGAGTAGATTAAAACTCATTTCTTCCTGTTGTGACTTCGCCTCCTGGATGATTGTGGTCTGTATCTTGGAGTATAGCGCAAAAGCAGTCAGTACGGCAATAATAGAAAGCACAGCGGTCACTCTGGAAAGCCGTCGCCGCCGGTTAGCCTGGACACTTTTGCGTACAAAGTCCCATTCACCGGCGGAGAGGGCGTGTTCCTCAATAAGGTTTTCGCGAAACGCGCCGGTCAGCTGTAGTTCGTTGGCATTGAGCAGGGTCTTGGTCGTGTCAAATACCTGGTACCGGTCCTTAACGATCTTGGAGATCTGCAGTAGGGCCACTTCGTCGGCCGAGCGGGCATTGGCCACCTGCTGGGCGAGGGCATCGTGGGAAAGTTCGTACAGGTTGTTTTCAAAGCGCAGAATGCGGTCGTTTTCCAGTTCTTTGACAATGAAAGTAACCTGTTCCGGAGTCAGAGCGCCTACCCGGATTTCTTGAATGTCCTGAGGCCGTTTGGTCCCTTCCAGGGTGACAAATGTACTGAGCACTTTTCGAATGGATGACCGCGGAACATCGGGATAGCGTTGCCTCACCTTCGGCTGCGCATCCTTTATCTGTTTTTCCAGAAAATCGCCCAGGATATTCTCAATCGTACCCAAACGTGCGATCTGGTCAGCAGTGAAGACGATATTGCTTGGATTATCTTTTGCCGCCTCCTGGTATAAGCGGTCCAGGAAAACCTGTAGATAAGTTAGTTCTACCCGTCCCTGACCGGCGCTCAATACATCGATGATCTGCCCCGGTATCTGCCCCGATTCCAATGCAATCTCAAACTTGCTACAGCTCTTAATGATCACTTCCTGGGTATCGGTCCGGCTCATGCGCTCTACGCGTAGTCGCTTATCGAACAATGGCGGAACGATCTTTTCAAAATCATACAGTTGGGCAATGGCTTCTTCCCGCATGATCAGTATGACGCGACAATAGGGTTCCGAATCCAGGATCTGGGCGATGGTGGCGTAAAAGGCCTGCTGTTCGGCGCGGTTACCGAGAATGAACAGCTCCTCAAATTGGTCGAATATCAGGAAAACGGGCTTCAGGTAATGCTTGTAGATGCTGCGCAACGAGCGGATAAACTCCCGCTGTTCGGGGCTTTCCACCACCTCGATCCGCCTGACACCTTCTCGCTTTTTCATCAGTCGCTCGCGCAGAAAGCCCCCCTTATCCCGGTTTTCCTTTACCTCGTGGCGCTTAAGACTGCGCAGCAGCGACTGGTTGATGTTCTCGTTACGACGGATGTAAACATTAAACCAGTCGGTGACGGCAAAACGGTTGGCCAGTCCGCACTGCACCAGACTGGTTTTACCGGTCCCCGACTGCCCGTAGACGAGGGTTAGGTTAGATTCAAAGACCAGCTCGTACAACTGTTCTACTTCATCATCTCTACCGAAGAAGATATCCTTATCTTCCTTGTTGTAGGCATCCAAAAATTTGAATGGCGAAGTGAGGGGCATATTTGTCCGGGTTTAGCGTTTTCTCGAGAATCGTGATCCACCGATCTTCGGTGTTTTTGGTGTGGGCTGGTATTCCAGACCGAAAATATCCGACCGGAAGCGGTCAAACTGTTCTTTGATCAGCAAATGGTTTTCCTCATCAACTACCAGCGGGTCATCGTCCAGATTATTGAGAAACAGATAGGAATAATCGGTTTCTCCCTGATAGGCGAAGAGGAATAACTTGGAACTATAGTTGTTATTGAGTGCATTCTCATCGATGATAAAGGGCGTCAGGTTGAGGAATTCGCTTACTTTATCCTCCTTTGTTTTTAGGAAGATCACGCTTTTGCTATCCGTGAAGTTGGTGAATTCTATGCCTACTTCGTCCACTCCGATATTGGCTACGGTGAGTGCACGGTTCAGAGTGATCTGATGATGCCTGAAACGGGCTTGCTGGTGCCGGTACTTCACCGTTTCGATATTCTTGATAGTGACCAGTTTGTATTTTACCAGAAAGGCGATCCTTTTAAGTACCAGCGCCAGATGATATTCTGCCTCCTGACAAAGATCTTCGTATTCCTCGGCGGCAACATTCTCATCCACGATATGCTCGTAGAGGCTGTTCATGAAAGTGTAGGCTTCATACAGACTTTCCGATTCATTGGCCTCGATTTTCAGCGATTTCAGTTCGTCAATGAAATAGGGAATTTTATAATCGTCAAAAAGCTCAGTGACGGTATTAATGAGTTTTACAAAATCAAAGGACCGGTAATTGGTTTTTCCCAGGGCAAAGAAACTGTTGAAATCTACGATGTATTCTTCGCTTACCTTTAGCTCCGGGTTTTTGTGTTTTTCATCCCAAAGCTGGGATAACAGGATATAGCAGATGAACTGCATGGTGGTCCGGTGGGTAACGGCCAGTTGCTCCAGGCGGGCCAGAGAATACAGCTCCATATCATCCGGGTGTTCCGGGTCATTGCTTCGGGTAAACAACTTGCGAAGGTGCTCTCCTACCGGAGTGGGAAAGGAATCGACGATCTCTCTTTTGATAGAGGGAATATCCAGGTCTTTTTTATTCAGTTCATAGTCTAGATCCGGATTAAGTGCGGCCAGATCTTCACAGATAATATCGATCAGAATGTCATTGACATCCGGACGGCGTTCGTAGTCAAAGCGGTTGCGGATGGTTTGCTTATTGGACACCCTTTTGGGTAAAGACCATTGTAGCACGTCCGTCGCATCGGGATGGACGTAAAGTCCCCAGGGCATCTCCTCTGATTGCGGCGCCAGAGAAAAACCCGCCCGGTAAATCTGGATATTACCGGTATCCCGATATTTGGCAGTGATAAAAGCCTTGGCGATCTGAAAGGCTCGCTGAATGGGTGTATGACTAGCCAGCGAATTGTAAAATTGTTCGGCGAACTCCGTGGCCATCTGGTCCTTTATCGACACCGAGGTGGCAATGACGGATCTGACCCCATGCTTAAGCAATAACTCGACCTGCGGTTGAGTGGCACATCCGTTCAGAAATACGAGCTGCAGGTTTTGTTGTTGCCCCAGTAATTCCGCCAGCCCGGCTGCATAAGCCTGTTGTGCGGATGCATCATCACTTTCCAGTTGCAGATGTTCCCCTCCGGCGTGTCCGCCGTAATGGAAGATACATACCTCATCCGGATAGCTCTGAAAAATATCGAAAATATCATCAAGGGTGGAACTGGCCTCTTTTTCAACCTTAATCAGTCCTTCATCGTCATGTCGGCGCAGGGCGCGATAGATGTTTTTGCGTTCCCGGTTGATCAGGGGCAGGTAGGCGTCACGATCATTGGCAAAAGCGAGAAAGATAGTAGGCTTAGTCATACCAGGGGCTCGGGTTTGGGTTTTCAACTCAATATAGTGAAAATCAATAATAAATACTCTTTGGTCTGCTTAATTTTGCCTCGCACAACTTCAGGATCATTACATTTAAGCCCATCAAAACGTCCAATATCCGAACAATATGGAAAACGCATGGATACGCCCACTCAATCCTATGGAGCAGGCATTTACCCTTTCAAATGCCCGGCTTCCTTTATGCGTGGTATGCGTATTGCATTTGTCGGATGTGCCGGATGATCTGGACTGGATGGGCGTATTACTGAAGTTGCAAAGGCGTCATGAGCTGCTTCAATGTGGGATCGATCAGCTTCGGGGGCGATTGCATTTCCGGAAACTGGATCCGTCGCCATCCATCCCGTTCGAAGAGATAAAAGCACCGTCCGAGGATCAGTGGAAAAACG
>JAGQXH010000890.1 GCA_020436695.1 Lewinella sp.
AGAGGATCGCCTCCTCGGTCTTAACCTCTCTTTTGTAGGAACCATGCACGCTGGAAATATCCCGGTAGAGTCCGTCACGGCAACGAAAAACGAATGCCCCCGATAAAGCGCTTTCCAGCAATACCAGCAAGTTGAATCCATCAATGGCTATGGGCTGTTCCCTTAGATCGACATCCAGGCATTCCTTGCTCTGCCGTCTTTGCACTTCTTCCTCCGAAGCACTCATACGCAGGACGGCCAGGCGCTGGCGCTTGTTGAGCCGATAGCGGTTGCCCACCAGCTCCAGTGAGGCATTGGATCCGTAGCCCCGGCTGAGCAGCAGGGAGAGGTCTTGTTCAGCCGAACGCAGGGCAGGTTGCCATTTTTTAGAAAACAGTTTGCTGTCGCTGGGATGCTGGCCGCGTTTGCGGGATGTTGAGCTTTGATCTTCTTTCAAAACACGATTTTGAGAATCAGAGGCTTAAAATACGCCTTACTATCAAAAAACATCAGCTCACTTTCGCTTCGCTTCAAATGTCCCGTTTGGCTGCATAAAAAGTACCGAAGTGATCTTCTCCTGGTCATCTTTTTTAAACTGCAAATTGTATCCATCCAGCACCTTGATGGCAAAGCGGTCTTCGCCGGTGGGTAACAACTCGTATTCCGGTTGTCCCGGCACTTTTAGGTAAAGGGTATCTTCCTTTTTGAGGTAGATCTCGGTGGTCAGACCAGACAGTTCATAAGCTCCTACGTAGGCTTTCAAGGCTTCCGGGGCCAGGTCAACTGCTTTGGGAGAACGTTTAAATTCAATGGGATCCAGCATCGGTTCTGCTTTCAGAGACAGGCTGCTAATCTCCCCGGTATTGTTGGCCTTGAAATTCATATTCAGGTCGAAACCAGGAGCCAGATCCGATGTATCAATGCCGGATGGAGTGGCTTCCAAGGGCTGAAAAACATCGTAGTGATAGTGTTTCAACCAGAAAGTCTTGATCGGGAATTTTGCAAATAAGGAATCATTTTTGACGATCACCTCGAAGGTGCCGTAGCCTGGATGGTTATATTCACCGGCATATTCCGGCAGCAGATGCGACGGTTTGGCCCCTGTTTTTCGGTTAGCAGCACGATTAGCCAAGCCTTCCTTTTGTGCTTTCCGGCCCGCTCTGAGATTCGACATGAGTTCTGCGGTCCAATCCGAGCGTTCTACTCCCAGTATGCGATCCGAGACGATGTTCCTAACCACCGATGGAACGGCGGAACCATTCTGGTTAGTCAGCACGACAATTCCGATGCTGTCACTGGGAAAAAAGCAGGTATTCGCGGAAAAGCCGTCGATATTGCCGCCGTGCTGCACGCGGTAATGTCCTTTGTAGGAAGACGTAAACCAGCCGTAGCCATAACTCGAAAAATGCAGATCGGGGTGTTTTGCTTCGGGCAGGCCCGCATTGACAATAGACTGTGCGCTCATTGCCTCCCGTATATAGCCGGCCGGCAAGAGCGTATCTCCCTTGAAGATCCCTCCGTTGATCCAGGTGATCACCCAATTGGCCATCTCATTCACACTACTATTTATACTTCCGGCGGGAGACATACCGGCGATATGGTAATAATCAAGCTTACTGATCTCACCTTCATTAGTCAATTCATAGCCCAAAGCGGCATTATCACTTTGTTTCAATCCGTCGATCGACAGATTGGAGCGGCTCATTCCAAGTGGTTTGAAAAACCGGTCCGCCACATTCTGTTCCCAGCTTTTACCGGTAAGTTCCTCGGCGATCAATCCCTGGGCCAAAAACATGAAATTATTGTAGTACCAGGACTGGCGAACGCCGGTGAAAGGCTCCTGATAGGCCACTCGTTTGATCAGCTCTTTTTTGGAATCGGTAGGATTCAGATACCACGACAGATCGTGCCGGGGAAGCCCGGTCATATGACACATCAGGTCTTTTACGGTAATGCCGTTGTTCATTTCATCATTGAAGAAAATGAGTTCGGGCAGGTACTTACGCGGCGCCTCGTCGAAGACTATTTTACCTTCCTCCCGCAATTGCCCCAGCACGGAACTGGTAAATGCCTTGGTGCAGGAACCGATAGCGTAGAGCGTGTTGGCATCCGCCGGGATCTTGTTTTCATAATCGCGGTATCCGAAGCCCCGGGCGTAAAGGATCCGGTCTTTACTAACCACCGACACGGCAAAGCCCGGTGTTTGGAAAGAATCCAGCACCGCGTTGAGTTCTGTTTCAATACCTTCGAGCCGTTTGGCCAGTTCCTGTGTATCCTGCTGGGCAAAGGAAGGCTGTAAGAAAATACAGATGACTGATAGCGTTACCCATATCGGCAAGCAAAGTCGGAAGTAAGTAACTTTTTGCATAGTGAGCGTAGATGTGAGGAGAAAAGCTGAAATTAGTAATTCTTTCGCAATTCCGATCTAAAGGCATACCTTTTAAAAAGAACCACCCACGGTGGCACCTTAAGCCAAGCTTTGCTACATTTGCAAAACTTTAGTAAACACCCCGTCAACAGCGGAATAGTAAAAACCACGCAACTTGAAAATCACATTCCATCTCAACTATTATACCCAATGGGGGCAACGCATTATCGTACTCGGTGACCGACCGGAATTGGGCAACTGGGACCCCACCCAGGGATTTAGACTGGCATATACTTCCAACGGCAACTGGACCAATACGATTACCGTGCCGGACAATCTCAACAGTCTGCAATATCGTTACGCTCTGGTGGATGATCCCGGCAATAGCCTAGATAATGAATGGAACCATCCCCGGGTAATTGATCTGAGCCTGATCAAAACGGATACGCTTGATCTCTATGATCACTGGCGGGCCAAACACCATCCGGAAAACGCTCTGGATAATACCGCTTTGCAGAATGTGATCTTCAACAATAAAACTTATCCTGCTCCCGCCCTGAAGCGCAATACCAACGAATCGGTCCTGGAATTTCGGCTACATGCTCCACGCATCGGCCCTAACCAACGAATATGCGTGGTAGGAAATGATAGTGCGCTGGGTCACTGGGACCAGCACCAGCCATTGCTGTTGGGCAGCAAAGACTATCCCATCTGGACGGCCCGCATTCCAGCGCCTTCCGCCAGCCCACTGGA
>JAGQXH010000891.1 GCA_020436695.1 Lewinella sp.
AGCAATATTCAGAACAGTCCGATCCTGCAGCGCGTGACATTTCCGGTGCGGACGGCACGTTATATCAAATTACAGACTGTAAATACGACTGATGGTACACCACCTGCTTATGGTGAAGTGGGGGTGATGACCGTGTCGGGAGACTAGTGAACGAGGCGTTAGTGGTTACAGCGTATAGTCAAGAGTTGCTGGCAGTGGGGTATTTTATGCTGATCTGTTAGCCACTATTGTCGCTCATCCGTTTTCTCCCAAACCTTAAGCTTCTCATTGAAGGCAGACGACTTCAAGGTATAGCTTTCAGGGATCTCCCTTAGAAAACTGTAGTAGGTCACTATTTTCGTACCTGTCGGCATTGCAGCTAATTGCTCTTTGACGAAAAGAGAGTATTCATAGAATAGTTCTCTTCTTAATTCAACTTCATCATCAATTTTTTCGGCAACAGACAGGTTTTCCTGGAATGGGTTAAAAAAATAAAACGCTTCAAAATCCGTAAAGGAAATATCCAGGATGTTGGCATTAATGATCTCAACATTCGTTAAGTTATACCGACTGCAAATCCCCTTTGCAATATTGCATAGTCCGGTTCGCTGTTCCACCCCCACGAAATATCCCTCACTGCAAACCGAGCCAATCGTACAAAACTTGCCCACCCCTGAACCGATGTCTAATATCTTAATATTGGGCCGGTCCGCGAGTGCTCTGGCGGCAAATTTGGATACCTGAATTGGCGTGAAATGGGTGTCCGCTACTTCCCGAATGGCTTCCGGGTATATATGATCGAATTCTTCGTCTTCGATGGCTTTGTTTGCTTTTATGAATTTGAAAAGCATTGATCCTGATTTTCTTAAGGGAAATGATATCCTGTTGAATGATCTTACAGAGAGTTTTCAGTTGTAGTCTTGATTTGTCCTACCAACTGATGGGCCAGCACTATGGCATCTTCATAACTTGGCGAGAGCTGCAGATCAGTATGATTGTCCTTTATTCCGGCCTTATCAAATAGCTCTGCGGGTTGCTGTTGCAGGCCGCTAAAAATGATCACGGTCTTTTTTAGATGGCATTCTTTGATCAGGTTTTTGATGGCGTTAAGTCCGGCAACATCCATATAGGGTACATGTTTCATCCGGATTATCAATATGGTAGGAGTGCTCCCCATAGCTTGCAGGGTATCCAGCATCGTTCCGGTAACTCCGAAAAAGATCGGGCCGGTAATACGGAAAACTTCCACCCCAACCGGCAAAAATTCCCGCTGATCTTCATCTTCTTCTATATCGCCGGAAACATCGCGAATATGCCGCCCCTGAGAGCGCAGGGTAACCGTCTTGCTCATCTCCCGCATAAACAAAAGAGAAGCCAGGGTGACGCCAACACCGATAGCCACCGTTAAATCAACCAGAATGGTCAGTGCAAAGGTCAGTAGCATTACTGTGCGGTCACTTTTCGATAGCCCTATAATATGGATGAAGTGCTGAAATTCGCTCATATTCCATGCTACGACAAACAAAATGGCCGACAGGGCGGCAAGCGGGACAAAAGCCATCGCATCCCCGGCAAACAGGATGAAGAGCAAAATGAAAATGGCGTGAAACATACCCGCTATTGGTGTTTTTCCTCCGGATTTCAGGTTCGTTGCGGTGCGTGCAATTGCTCCGGTGGCGGGCATCCCTCCGAAGAATGCAGAAGCGATGTTGGCAATACCCTGACCGACCAATTCCTGATCTGAGCGATGTCTGGACCCCATCATGCCATCGGCCACTACCGCAGAAAGCAGGGATTCTATGCCTGCCAGGAACGCAATGGTAAAGGCGGAAGGGACAATTGCTGTCAATTTTTCAAAATCCCAGGCTATCAGATGCGGCATAGGCAGCCCGGACGGCAGATCGGGAAAACGCGAGCCAATGGTCGCAACCGGCAACTGAAGCGCGAAAACACCAATGGCGGCCAGTGTTACGGCGATCAGATAAGCCGGTAATTTCGGGGCATATCGTTTTAGCAGGATAATCGTGAGCAACGCACAAAAACCGACCGTGAAAGTCGTTAAACTGAAGCTATCCAAATGTGAAAAATAGGTTTGCCATTTGGCGATAAACTCGGCGGGAACCACTGAAATATCCAGCCCTAAAAAGTCCTTGATCTGAGAGGAGGCAATGATTACGGCAATTCCGGCCGTAAAGCCGGTGACGACAGGGTAGGGGATATATTTTACAACCCGCCCAAACCGGGCATAACCGGCAATGATCAGAATGATCCCGGCCAGCAAGGTAGCCAGCAGCAATCCGTCATAGCCGTACCTGGCAATGACATTGAAAACAACGACAATAAAAGCGCCGGTCGGACCACCGATTTGAACCCGTGATCCGCCGAGAAAAGAGATCAGAAATCCGGCAATGACGGCGGTGACCAGCCCTTTATCCGGCGATGCGCCGCTGGCAATTCCCAAAGCCATCGATAAAGGCAGTGCAATAATGGCCACAGTTAGCCCCGCCATAACATCTGATCTGAACGTTTCCAGACTATAGCCCTGGCGAAGGAGTGAGAAGAGTTTTGGGGTGAAATGTACAGGAAGCATGTTAAGGCGTTTCGCTTTTATTGATGAAACGAACTCCGCGACCCTGTCCAATGCTGGTAGCCGATTCACCGATAAGTTCCACACCGGCTTCCTCCAGCGCGCTGAGTATTTTTGTCAGGGAGTCAATATTGCCACGTATCAGATCATCGCTACTTTCCATGCGCTGGATGGTTGGAAGCGAAAGGCCGGAAAACTCGGCCAATTGCTTTTGATCCCAGCCTAATAATGCACGGGCGGCGCGCAGTTGCGAAGAGGTTATCATAATTCAATCCCTAGATTTGTAAAAGAATGTTTGAGGATGCAAATATAATGTATTATACATCAATTTTGAAGTAATAATTTCGTCGATAATATGGCAGAAAACTTTGCCCGAAGTTTCGGAAAACTTATTTTTGGACTTCATTAAATAGCAACCTAACAAACAATTGGTAATATGGCAGAAACGATCAAAGGTTTACTGGAAGGCAATATCGCCTGGGTTAATAATACACTTAGGCACACGCCTGATT
>JAGQXH010000892.1 GCA_020436695.1 Lewinella sp.
TTATCTGATCCTCTGGCTGCTTAACGATTATCTGGCCAGCGTACTGAGCCTCATCCTGGCGGTCATCAGTTTTGCCATCCTGCTCGTTTCGCTGGGCGTAGAATTGGTTGAGCGGTCCGGCGTACCGGCCTGGTATTATCACTACATGCTCGCCACCATTTTCGCCCCGGTACTATCGGGCCTGGTCTATTTTTTCATCAGCGGCGAACTCAACTGGGTGGTTAACCCATTCTATTGAATTCAAACGTGATGGAGAAGGTATATCCGTATTGTGTATAGTAGGCGGTGATCGTCAGGTAGTTGCGATCCAGTTCGTCGATGGTAGCATTTTGGATGTCTCCGGGGATAGAAAGCTGATTGTCGTTCAGGTAATAGTAATACGTGGATACGCCAAAATTGCTTGCGGCGGTTACCTGCCCATTATTGAAAAAAGTATAGGTAGCCTGCATGCCGTACATGGCCTGGAGCATGGTATTGGCATTGGGATCATTGGAATAGAAATTCGTCAACTTCCAGGAGCCTACGATCAGATCGGCATAAGTCGCACCTCCGGTATTTTTCACGGAAGCTGGATCATTGTAATCATCCTCCGTATAATCCGGATCATCGTAGATACTCTGTGAAGAGCTCGACGAATAATTTGAACTTCCACCCATTTCATCCGCCAGGTTGATGGCTACGGCAATGATGATCAAAAGGATGAAAACGCCACCCACGATCAGGGGTATACGCAGCGCACTTTTCTTTTTCTTTGCCGGAGCCGGTCGCACCGGTTTCGGCCGGGGAGCAATCCGTTGCTGTAGCTCCGGTTGCGGTTCCGGGTCCTCCATCAGGCCGCTATTGGTCTGATCATCGGAAGGGGTTGGTCGGGACGGCCGGGTAGTTTCTTCCAGTTTCAACCGGCAGTAGCTGATCAGGTCTTCCACTTTGGGATTATCATCCACTTTAAGTGCCTCTCCGAAATATTGTAACGCCAGCCGGTAGTTGCGGTTATCCATGGCCCGGCGACCGTTCTCGTAATAATTTAGGAACGTAATACCGTTGCTGCAGAAGTTGATCTGCTCTTCAATATAATCGGTACCGGGTACGAAGCCCGGCAAGAAGTAACGCTGTGCTTCCCGATAGCGCTCCCGGGCCTCGGCCAGTTGCTTATTGGTAAAAAGCGATTCGGCCTCAGCGATCAGGCTGTCATATTGTGACCGGATGTGATCCCGCTCTTCGCTCTTTTGGACATCTCATCCAGCGCAGCCCGGCGTGCTTCGTGGGCGGTCTGCAACTTTTTCAAACAGGCATTGGCTTCGTCTATATACTTTCCCTTGGGAGCATATTTTTTCAGATAGTTCTCATAAGCGAGTTCACTGTCTTTGATCCGGGCACTGTGCCAGATGTCGTCTTCCTTCAGTTCCAGAATACGGCGGTTGGCCTGATTGGCGAACAGCCCGGAAGGATAATAATCCAGGTAATTGGAATAAGCATCGACGGTATCTTCATGCCTGACATTTTCCCAGAGGTGCTCCTCGTCCAGTTTGAGGTGAAATACAAATTCGCCGCCTTCGTCAGCTGAGTTCTGAATGCGCCCTTCCACCGGGGTCTGTCGGGATCTGGTTTCCACGTAATCCTTTACGTATTGTACCAGTACCGTGGTATTGATCGCCTTTTCCGTATTTTTTTTCAGATAGGTGATGATGCCCGCTGCGAAGGGGGAATTTTCGCCGGCCTGCCCATCGGCTACGGTCTCCTGCCGTCCGGAAGCCAGGATTCTACGGGATTTAAAGCGCTCATCGGTCAACCCACTGCGCTTTTTTACGACCAGGGTGCCCGAAAAACAGGAATCGACGATCATCAGGGTGTGATGGGTATCGATGGCATTGATGCGCTTAATGATGTTGGCATTGGAAATATAGCGGTCTTCCGAACCGCTTTGTGCATCCACGGGTATCCAGTAGCCCTCTTCAAATTCCTCGTCATAGTGACCATGCCCGGAATAATATACGATCAGGTTGTCTTCCGGATGGATGACCCGTTTGAGTTCCCGGATCTTATTGTAGATATTTCCCTCCGTCGCCTGATTGTTGAACAAAGTATGGATCTCGGCGGATTCAAACTGATACTGCGTGGTGAGGACTGAGATAAAGTCGTTCACATCCTTCACTGCATTGTTCAGATGGTCCCAATGCAGGTAATCATCGATACCGATACCGAGGAAGTAATTTTTTCCGTTACCGGTCCAGTCGGTGTTTTCGAGATCCATAAAGCCTTGTCCGCGTTCCATGTTTCGATATTGATTACTTCAGGGTCTATTTGAGTCTGGGTTTTTATACTTAATCCTTCTAATAGCCAACAAGTTACGAAAAAATGTTTTTTGCCGGCGGGAACAGGAGATCGGAGAAACTGATTTCTATCTTGAAATTGGAGATAACAGCTATCGGCTGGCAGAATTTGACGACATCATATTGTATATGAAAGGGGATAGTCTGGATATTGAATTCATTCTAGAAGAAGAGCGAACGCATAGGAAATTTCCGAAGTGAAGTGATCATCAGAAGTAGAACACACTCAAAAAAGTTACAAAAAATATTTTTTATCACATTTGAAATCAAAAAAGTTACACTACGCAAATAATGCTTAATGGAACCCAATGACCTGTATCTTTGCATTGTGCCGGCACGCTCCGCAGAAAGCACTACTGACCGTGTTTTCATTCCTTTTGAAGGAGATAAAGGCTTGTCCATCGTATTGAGTAAGGCCTTCTTGCTGGCGGAAGATGATAAAATTACGGATCGGACGATTACTAGTCAGATTAAACGGGGGATCAGGTAAGTACATGTATGAGCTAGTATGAACCATTTCCTCTGACATTTCGGCCATACGAGAAGCCTCTTCTTTTCGTAGCCGGTTTTGGCATAATTTGGCTAAGTGAGGAACATCATGATCAAACTAAGTCGTCAGGCATTTTTCTCTTGAAGAAGATCTGTAAGACGATCAGAAAGGCCAGGATAAAAACCGTAAAAATAATACAAATCACTAGGCCTTCCAGGCTGGTTTTCATCACCTTTTCCCGCTTCAGT
>JAGQXH010000893.1 GCA_020436695.1 Lewinella sp.
TCTGTTCTGTTTTGATTTTTCCTAAGGTAAGTAAAAAGTTAATCAGGAGAGTACATAATAGGGGCGATAAGCTCATAATAAGTCAATGATCATGGACCTGAGCTATCCGGGTGAAAGAAGTAAGCTTGTCCGTGGCGAAAGAAGAAAAAGATCAATTACCTTTATTACCCATCCATTGTCCCTCCATTTTACAACAATACCTATATGAGCCGGAAAGTAGTCAAACAACATATTGCGTTTCTAACATTTTTCTGTCTGATCCTTACTTTACATGCACAGGAAAAAATGCCCCTATTCGGTGTTTTTGAAGTCGCATTTGAGGGATCGATGTACAGCTCTACCGACAATCCGGTGCGGGATGTGGAATTGCTAACTACCTGGCAGCATGAGTCCGGTAAGCTCCGCATTCAGATCCATGGTTACTTTGACGGTGATGGACAGGGACAAAATGCCGGCAGGATGTTTAAAGTGAGGTTTTGTCCGACTGAAGTTGGACAATGGGAATTAATTGATGTCCATTCCAACGATGAGCTCCTGAACCAACAAAAAACCGGGCTGAGAGTTATTTGCGAGAAATCGGCAAACAAAGGCTTCTGGATGCCCGATGAACAGAACGGCAATCGATGGTATGTGCGATCCAACGGAGATCATCCCTATATTATCGGCAACACGTTCTACACTTTTCTCTCCGAATATTTCAAAGGTCAACCCAGCGGTGGAAATATAGCAACCGATGTGCGTGGCAATGCAAAATATCTAAACAAGCTCCGTTTTGCCGTTACCGGAGATATTTTCCCCAATCCAGTTGAAAAGCCCTTTCTCGATGAGGAGGGTAAGCCCACCGATAATGGTCGCTATTCCCACCGGCCGAACGCCAAATGGTTTTCGGAGCGCGTTGACCAGGCCGTGCAATTGTGTTTCGAACAGGACGTCATTGCCGATATTATCCTAAACGGCCCGGATTCGGAAGATGCCCGAAGTGCGCTATCGGCCGATGCCAATGGGCATGATCACCTCCCTTATCTGCGGTATATTGCGGCCCGATACGGTAGCTATCCGAATGTATGGATCTGCCTTTCCAATGAATTTGATATCAAAAAGCCCAAATTCAGTCTGGACGAGATTGTTGATATAGGTAGCGAAATGAAGGCGCTTCTCCCCTATTCCACGCCGCTAAGTGTACATGGTGATCAAGGGAATTGGAAGCACGAACTCAATAAGGCCGACTGGAACGATCATGTGATCATTCAAAACAAGATCAAATACCTACCCAATGCCGCCCATTACATGGAAATGAATTACTGGATCGGCGATCAAAAGCCGGTAGTTAACGATGAATTGGCATACGAAGGAAAAGCTGACGGATGGTCCGAAGAAGACGTCATTGAAGCGGTTTTGGGTGCATTCATGGGAGGCGGTTATGCCTCATCCGGCTATAAGCCGATCCGAAAAGGAGGCCATTATTTCGCCGGTAATTTTAACGCCAATGAACACCGGGCCATTGATAATATGCTTTGGTTTAGACAGACGATCGACCAAAACATCCGGTTTTGGCAGATGGAGCCCATTTTTATTACTGAAGCTACTTATAAAGATGGGATCGACGGTTCGAGGTCTTCCATTTTCTTCCAACTCGATAAAGATTTCAGGGTATTGGAATGGGCGAATCGGCAATATGTGCTAGCTACGAATAAAGAGAAAAAGCACATGCTGGCTTATCTCCCCGAAGGTACCTGGCAGGTCAGACAATACGACCTGCTCACTAAAAAAGAAACTACGCTGGCCGAAAAAGTTACAGGCACTTTCGAATTTTCTTCCCCTGACAGCCGCGCCGTAATGATAGTTGTTACCTTGCTGGAAAATGAAAAATAATTGCACAGTAGAAAACACCAGGGAATTATACCATTTTGTTGACAACCTCGTATTAAATGTACCCGCTTCAAATCACTACTTTACGTAAACTGTCTTCACATTCACAAATTCCCGGATACCGAATTCCGACAATTCGCGGCCAAAACCTGAATTTTTGATCCCCCCAAATGGAAGTCGCGGATCGGATTTCACCAGGGCATTGATAAACACGCTACCCGAGTCGATCTCTTGTGCAATGCGTTCAGCCGCTTCCGTATTCCGGGTGAAGATCGCTGCTCCCAGGCCGAAAGGAGAATCGTTGGCGACCAGGATGGCTTCCTGTTCGTCAATTACCTTGATCACGGACGCTACCGGTCCGAATAATTCCTCATAATATGCAGGCTGTGCGGGAGCCACATCAACCAGGATCGTAGCCGGATAATAAGCACCTTCCATTTCCGGGATCTCCCCACCGAGAATACATCGTGCCCCTTGTCTGACACTCAGTTGAACCTGTTCATGAAGATCATCGCGGAGGTCTGTTCTGGCCAATGGTCCCAGATCGGTCTGTTCATCCATGGGGTGCCCCATCGTAGCCGCAGCCATTTTGGCCCTGAATTTTTCCAGAAAAGTGTCGTATACTTTTTCTACGACAATGAATCGCTTGGCACCGATACAGCTCTGCCCGTTATTCAGCAGCCGGCCTTTGGTACAGACTTCTGCGGCATGATCCAGATCGGCATCTTCCAGAATGAGGTAGGGATCACTGCCGCCCAATTCCAGTACACATTTTTTCAGGTATTCGCCGGCCAGTTTGGCAACTGCCCTGCCTGCGGCTTCGCTTCCGGTCAAAGACACGGCTCTTACCGCCGGAGATGCGATCACATCAGCAGTAGCTGCCGAGTCGATCAGCAAGGTCTGGAATACCCCTTTAGGAAATCCGGCTTCCGTAAACAAGGCCTCAATGGCCAGGGCACAACCCGGCACATTGGAAGCATGTTTGAGCAGGACCGTATTACCCGCCATAACAGCCGGGGCAGCACAACGGAAAACCTGCCAGAACGGAAAATTCCAGGGCATAATGGCCAATATCACACCCAATGGTTCGAAACTGACATAACTCTTTGCAGCATCTGTACCCTTCATCTTGTTGGTCAGGAAATCAGCTCCATGTTCCGCGTAATAGCGGCAGACCCAGGCGCATTTTTCAGC
>JAGQXH010000894.1 GCA_020436695.1 Lewinella sp.
CCATCAGATAGCGGTATAAACCCCGGATCCCCTTCTGGGCAAAAACCTTGCGAAATATATTCAGCTCCGGTACTTCTTCCAATACCTGTGCTATGGCCTCCGCTGTACGGAAACCGTGCAGCAACCAAAAATCAGTAAGTGCCACCATGATCTCCGGTTTATGATTGTCGTCCTTGTAATTCCGGTGGTGTGCAGTGAGCGGAATACCTCGCTCATTTTCCCGTTGAAATCCAGCTACGGCAGCGCCTTTGGTCGGGTGGGCCTGAATGGAAAGCATTTTGCGTACATCCAGGATCTTGAATAAAAAAGGCAGACTGTTCTGAAACCGATGGGCTACTCTTTTACCAAGTATCTGCTCCGGATCCGATGCGATCCAATCATCCAGGCGTTGGGAATACCCGTTTATCTGCATCAGGGAAGGCCCCCGGTTATGCGCTCCCATCCAGAGTTCCGCCTGTGGTTGTTCGGCTGTATTTTCTTTTCCTTTGAGTTCCGGGATAAAATAGTACCCTCCCCAGGCGTAATCCTGTACTACGCCTTCTAAGGGTATAAAATTGGGATATGCCATGTGTTTTTCTTTGTTCTATCTGAAATGGAGGTATACGTCAGCTTGTTTGCTTTCGTTACGTAAATTTCAACCTGAAGATCACCGGCAGGCAAAGATAGCCGACTTCCTGCTCTTCCGGGATGGCGCGGCTTTAATTATTGGTTAAGTGATGCTGCAAACAACTTTATAAATGAGATTTCAACGGTCTCCTTTTCACTCATTTAATGTTCTGCATTCACTTTTACCCCCTCCAATTCGAATCCTGCATCCATTATTTCATGCTGCAAAACAATTTCCAACATACTGATCCCCGCAGCAGGCACTTCCAGGGTAACCGGCCACTCGCCCCAGCTTTTTTCGTATACCTCTCCCCTCGATATCCGGTCCGGGCTAGGTATCACCTGGCCGGGAAAAGCCTGATTGATCGTAGAGCGCATCGTCTGATCTCCCAGGCTGATCTGCAATGCCGGCGAACTGCCGGTTTCCGGAAGATTGTAATACAGGGTAAGCTGATAAGTAGCCGGCCTATCGATCTTCACCGGCCAACTCACCTTATCACCGGCAGTTTTCCAGCCGGTGATCCAGTCATTGGCCCAACCATCCCCCTTAAAGTGTACACTTCCCTCAAGGCTGGCTTCCGGAGCCGGCAAGAAGGTTTCCGGGGCATTTGGATTGCCCAATGTGATGGGGGGCGGTTGCAAACCTCCGGAACGGGCATCAGCCAGCCAGGTATCGAATTCCAGACGAAGACTATCGGCTGTTTTTGGAAAGTCTGTTGCCAGGTCGGTGGTCTCTCCCGGATCTTTCTGCATATTGTAAAGTTGCGTCCGGCCATTGCCTTCTACTACCATGCGATAACTGTTGTTACGAAGTGCACCGACTACTTTATCCGTATCCCAGCTCATATGAGTAGTGTAGAGTGAACGCTCCGGCCAGGCTATCTCCTGCCCTTTCAACAGCGGCACTAGACTTCTACCATCCAGTGAGAGGGAGTCCGGTAGCGATATGCCCGCCAGGTCCAGCAGCGTGGGCAGCAGGTCGATATGTGCCGCCAATTCTTTTACTTCCCGGCCACCGGTTAATGTGCCCGGCCAACTTATGAATAAAGGCACCCGGCTCCCTCCTTCGTGCACACTGGCCTTCCAGCCACGCATTCCGCCATTAAATCGATCTCCATTGGGGCCGTTATCGGTCAGAAACACCACGATGGTGTTTTCTTTCAGTCCGAGTTCATCCAGCGTTCGCAATAAACGTCCAACATTATCATCAACATTATCCACCATACCGTAGACGGCTGCATTCTTATCCGTCAGGCCCATGGCTTTGTATTTATCAAAGTAACGGTCCGGTACCTGAAAAGGCCCGTGCGGAGCATTATAGGGCACATAGCAGAAAAAGGGTTCATCCCGGTGATCGGTCATGAAACCGACGGCCCGTTCGGTAAGTACGTCCGTAATGAAGCCGGTGGTCGGCACTGCTGTACGGCCATCCATTAAGTTGGTATTGAAATAATTATTCCAATGCCCGGCGGTAAAACCGAAGAAAGTGTCAAAACCCTGGGCCAACGGATCATTGGGATACTGCGCTCCATTGTGCCATTTTCCAAACAGACCGGTGGCATACTGATGGCGCTGCAGTATTTCAGCAATGGTTACTTCCTCCGTCCGCATCACCTCCCGCCGGGCCGTCACAAAGGAAGTACCGGTGCGAAAATGGTAACGCCCCGTCAGCAGACTGGCTCTTGTGGGGGCACATACCGGACTGACGTAAAAACGATCAAAGCGAATGGAGGTCCGGGCCAAGCTATCCAGCACCGGCGTATCAATACTGTCATTACCGTGAAAGCCAAGATCCCCCCACCCCTGGTCATCAGTCATGATCAAAAGAATATTGGGCGGCCGCTCCAAGGCAGGAACGCTTTCGGCAGCCGGAGAACCGCAGGCACTTATCAGGACGGCAAAAGCATAAAAAAACAATACTGGCAAAAGATAATTATGGCTCATTTTCAGGATTTTTCGTGCTGAAACCTGTCGGTAGAGTGAGTTATTGTCCAGGTAGGTAGTCAACCGACAATGGCAGACTGACTTACATCCTGCTACTCTACTCACATAAGTAGTGCTTATTACTTGCTTACCCTTACATACTTATCTATATTAGCACCTTATAAGTTATTTCCGAACTAACCCATAATGAATTTAGTAAATATTCAAAAAGCCATTATCACGGATGATCTGGAGACGGCCATCAGCGGCATGCTGAACCTGAGTAAGAACAGTCGTCTGCAAAATCAGGTCATCTCCGTTTCCGGGCGCTACCACAGTAATGAGCGCGGGAACAATATGGGCACCCTGACCCCGGATCATTACAATCGTACCCGCAATCAGCTTCGGTATGTCTTGCAGGAGTTGATTAAGGAGTTTCCGGATTATACACAGGATATTTATGAGCAGGCCAATCAGGCGCTGGCGGCTGAGAGTAGCCGGAGCAATACTTCGACTCCAAGAGAACAA
>JAGQXH010000895.1 GCA_020436695.1 Lewinella sp.
TACACTCTTTCCTAACCAGCTGACATTCAACTTATTACAGTAACAAAATTCCGTGCAAAACCAATTTTTGTTACTGTAATAAGTTGAATGTCAGCTGGTTAGGTCTTAGTTGGTGACGTCCCGTCCGGACCGCTTATTGTTTTTTCATGATTCCTCTTTATTCGTCAATTAAATTTTAATTGACTCATTTGTTGAATGTTAGATAGATTTGTTATTCATAATCTATCAATAGATAGAATTCTTATTCCTTCCTGTTTTTACAATTTTTGTACGATTTTCTTGACATTTCATGAAATTTTACGAGTACTGCGTTCGCTGCGGCATTGCTCCATTGTGTCGATACGATTGATGGTGTTGACTTACTGAAATTGCATCAAAGTCTCTCTGCCTTATTACTGATAAGTCGTACCTTGGATACATGGCAACCATTCCAAGTAGCGAACAAATCAAATTGTACCGTTCCCTTTTTCGGGGTAGAGAGGATGTCTTTGCCGTTCGCTGGGAAAAAGGAAAGAAAAGCGGTTATATGCCCGCTTATCGATATGATCCCTATATGTACCGGCTTCACAAAATGAAGGGAGGCACTTTCCAAACCTATCCAGACAAAACTTATCGAAATTTAACCGACAAAGAAATTGAAAAGCACATTGCAGGGGAGCAATTTATGGGGATTTACCCTTTGCTTCAGGATAATACCTCTTGGTTTATTGCTGCTGATTTTGATAAGGACAATTGGGTTGATGAAAGTCAAAGGCTTATCTATGCTTGTGTTGAGGTAGGGATTAGTGCGTATTTGGAACGCTCCCAATCTGGCCAAGGCGGGCACGTCTGGATATTTTTTGAGCAGCCCTATCCGGCAGTGAAAAGTCGTAAAATATTTAAGTCTCTACTGACGCGAACCGGGAGTAGTTCTATTTTTGAAAAAGATTCCAGTTTTGATAGGCTATTCCCCAATCAGGATATGCTTTCGGGAAAGGGTTTGGGGAATCTAATCGCTTTACCACTGCATGACCCCCATCTTCAACAAGGAAATAATTGCTTTATTAACCCGGAAACGTTAGAGCCTTATCCCGATCAGTGGGTTTTTCTAAGCACCGTAAAACGAACCTCAATCAAACAATTGGATCAAAGTATTTCAGTGCTTGACAAGAGTGCCCAATTGGATCATGTGCACGAAAATTCAGTATTAAGGATTCAATTGGATAATACTATTCGTATCAACCGGTCTGGGTTGACTCCGGTATTGGTCAATTTTCTGAAGGAAGAGCTGAATTTCGCGAATTCTGAATTTTTCATCAAAAAGCAATCCGGAAAAAGCACCTGGGGAATAGAGCGATATTTCAAGTGGATAGAGGAAACTGAACATGAAATTGTTTTGCCAAGAGGTTTTGCCGGAAAACTGCTGCGGTTTTGTAAACAGGAAAACATCGATTTTACCTTTCTAGACCGGCGGATAAAGAAAGGATCGGTAAAATTCAACTGTGCACTTTCTTTACTATCCCATCAGGAAAAGATTCTTGCAGCTACCCGAAAAAAGGAATTTGGTGTCATCGTTGCGCCCCCGGGAGCTGGGAAAACCGTTATAGCCCTTAAAGTAATTTCTGAGAAGCAACAGCCTGCATTAATTATTGTCCACCGCAAACAGCTACTGGAACAATGGGTTGATAGAATAGAATCTTTTCTGGGTATCCCGAGAAAGAAGATTGGTAAAATTGGTCAGGGAAGGCATTCTATTGGAGATCAGATAACCGTCGCCATGATCCAGACACTGACAAAGAAAGTTGAGAAAGGAACAGAGCACAGTTGGACAAATGCATTCGGAATTTTAGTGGTGGATGAATGTCATCATATTCCAGCCAAGAATTACTATTCTACTCTTTCGAGATTCAACACGTATTACCAATATGGGCTCACCGCCACTCCATTCCGCAAATACAATGATGGAAAACTCATTTTTGCTCAGTTGGGAGAGATTATTGCTGAAATAAAGCCTGAGCAAATCGAAGCCTATAAGCGGGCCAGAGTTATCATTAAAGAAACCGGGTTCAATGTTCCTTTCAATCCAAAGACGGATCCCTTTGAAACGCTTTCGAAAATACTGATCCATGATACTGCCCGAAATAAATTAATCCTGAAGGATGTGCTTGGTGAACTGGAGAAAGGTCACAAACTCGTTATCCTAACCGAACGCCGGGATCACATCAATACGCTAAATCAAATGCTGAAGCAATTTTGCGAAGTTATTACGATCAGCGGAGCAGATCCGGAATCTGCGAAAAAGGACAAATGGAAATTACTCCTTGCCGGCCAGTTTCAGGTGATCGTTACTACCGGGCAGTTCTTTGGAGAGGGGACCGATCTACACAACATATCCAGGCTTTTTCTGGCGTATCCTTTTTCTTTCAAAGGAAAACTGATTCAATATATCGGTAGAGTTCAACGTGCTGAGATCAGACCGGTCATCTATGACTATCGGGACCAAGGTGTAGATTACCTCAATCGGCTTTTTCTCAAGCGTAACACTTATTATCGCCATCTCGACAAACAGGGCAATTTATTTGAGGATCAGGAAGAGCCGGTAAGCCCGAAAAAGGTCGTTCAAATTGCTGAGCATATATTGTATCCCCTGAAAGATTTGGACTTTCTCTATGGAGCGGTTGCCTTTACCTTTACCCATCCTAAGATTAATCAGAATGTAGAATTTGAGATTGAGCATGATTATATCCGCCCTGAGTTTGACGTTTTGAAGCCTTATTTTTCCAAGCAAATTGGTTCGACTAAAATAAATATTGAGATTCACGTGGAATTGGAAGACGGTCAGCTCGTCGCCCAATCAGCCAGTTCTTCGGATTTAGAAAAAATTAATCGGGAGATTATTGAAGGTATGAAGTTTCGCTTTTTTGAAGACACCTTCATTGGGGGAGGGATTTCAATGGAATCAAAATCTACTCTTCTTGATATAGAGCAGATTCAAGATGATGATAGCACAGGAAAATTATATAAATCAGGAGATGAACTACTCGAAACTAATTTAAAAAATAAAGAATCAAAAC
>JAGQXH010000896.1 GCA_020436695.1 Lewinella sp.
GACTCATGAGTCCTTCTCCCCGCACTACTTTTCCCAACCCGGTCTCGCAGGCACTCAGCACCACCAGATCAGCGGGAAACGACTGCGCCAGAATTTCGTAGCCGTATAATCTGGAATCGGAGACCGGACCTTCTGCTTCATCAGTAAAGGCGATATAGGAGTTATTGGGGGACTCGTCATCCACCACAGCATGTGAAGCAATATGATAGATCCGATAGTGGGGAGCCAGTTCCAGGAATTCCCGCTTGGTGGCCTGCCGGTCGGCTACCAGTTTACCCTTAAACCAGTGACTGACAGCCTGCGCTTCCGCCTCATTATAGAGCAGTGCCCCCAAGGCATTGCGGTCGCTACGCTCTGCGAGCTGATCGTTCCCCGAAAAGACAGGGGCAAAGGCGAGCAGCTCTTCCGGTCTTTCTTCCTGAGGGAACTGCATTTCGCGCAACATGGTAAATGAAAAATTCTGACTGACTGCCGTCTGTTGCATCAAAAATGGATACTGGCGATAATTACCTTCACTGCCACTCGCCACTGCTTCGGTTAGTAAAATATCAAACGGCAAATAGCCCAGAATTCCGTCCGGGATCACCAGCAAACTCTGCGGCAGTGTTTCCGGTAGCACCGGTTGAAGCAATGCCTGGTACAACCCCAGGGCTTTTTCCCGAAAGGCAGCATCATTCCGCTGATGGACATCTTCCTTCAATTCTACGGCCCAGGCTTTCAGCTTTTCATCCCAGGGCAATTCGATCAGTTGTACTTTTGCGCCTTTCTTTGCTATCCGGCAGGCGTATGCTTTCCTGTTCCCTACAAAATACTCCACCAGCATCTCCTGTTGCAGTAAATCCTCGTCGAATAGCTCCGGAACACGCACTACTTGTTGCTCATATTTCAGATGATAATAAGCCGGATAATTTTGCTCAAAAGAGCGGATCATACCGCTGTAGGCCGTCTTGAGCTGCAATCTTTCCTCCCTCAATCCAATCTGTTGCTCCTCCGTGGCTGCTGACTCCAGCCGGGCGTCTACCTTTGCCAATTGATACTGGATCCGCCTCATTTTTTCCGTCGCTGTTTTGGGCACGCCGGCATAGGTACGGGCGTGCAGATCGCGAACGGCAGCGAACAGGGCAACTGCCTTGCTACGCTCCATGATCTCAAATGCAGCAGCAGCTTCATCCAATTGATAGGCAATGCCCAGAGCCAGTTCATAGAGTTCATAACTCTCTTCCAGCAGGTACTGCTTGTCAAAATCCGACGTGTAATTAACCTTTATGCTATCGATCAGATCCATACCTACCCGGGCCGTGCTCCAGGCGGTGTTCAGCCAGTCGTTACCCAAACCGGGAGGTGTGGTGGCCAGCAATCTTGTCTTTTGAGTGAGTGTATATAACAGGTCCCGCGGAGAAGAGCCCGGTCCGGGCGAGGGATTATCTTTCAGGTCATTCCCATTGAAATCTTCGGAAAAGTAGCGGAGTGCCTGTTGGTAGGATTGCAGTGCCTTGGCGTGCAGGTCCTGCATGCGATAAATGTCGCCCTGCCCATTGTATAAATGACCAAGCTGTAGATCAGTACCTGATGAGTTATCTTTCTGTAAAGCGGCAATAGCCTCCTTCAGGTATTCATGTGCCGCTGCATACTCCCCCCTTTCACTGAATATTCTGGCCTTTTCCAAACGAACCTCCTGCATAATAGCCTCCGCCGGATCAGTGATTGGCTCGATCTGCTGTATGATCAACAGAGCGCTGTCGGTCTTGCCCAATTCGCGGTAGTGCCCTCCTAATTCCAGGCCGAGGCTGATCAGTCGCTTGCGTACGCGCCGGTTTTCCTCCGGGGCGGCCAGATATTTCCGGAGTCCCTTTTCAAAAGCAGAACCGTAATAACCCATGGCCTTGCTTCGCTCTCCCATCAGCCAGTAGGCATTGGCAATACGGCTGTAGACCAGGGTTTGTTCTCCGGCCGACTCTCCCTTACGGGCGTAGTACTGCCGTTCGTAATTGAGGGCCCGAAAATAATAATCGATCGCTTCTTTAAAACTCCCCAGCTGCCGGTGAATGGCCGCCAGATACTGATTGCAGATCACCAGCCTTTCAAATTCTTCATCGGAAAGTTCCTTCTGGCTCTCCAGATCAGCGATCAGGGCTTCATAGATATCCAGGGCATGGTTGTATCCACCGGTCTCCATATAGTAATCCCCCCAGTGCATTTGCAGATCCCGGTCGACACCTTTTCGTATTTCCACCGGCAACTCCATCCCCTTTTGTTTCATCAGTTCGCCGGCATCTTCCAACAGATCATATTTAAGGTCGATCTGATCCTGATAACCGGTACACAGGATGCCCCACAGATACGCATAGGCCTGTTCCTGGGTCCAGCCCAGGCGTTTGGTATCTTCCAGAAGCAGGTCCAGATAAAAGATCGTGCTATCCAGGTTGGTATAGCAATATTGCCCCAGACGGGCGTAATAACTTTCCAGTCGCAGGGAATCGGTAGTGTCATGCTGGGCCACAGCCGGCATTACCGGCAATAAACAGAACACAACCAAGCAGGCCCAAAGACAGGCAGGAGTAGCTTTCTCAGGGGTATTCATTGGGAATTTTTGGGAGCTGTTGTCAAACAGGCAGGTTCAATCGAAGTCATCCGTTCCGGTGGATTAGCTAACTACGACTGTAGCATGCCCGTTTGATGAATAATGATGATCAGTTAGAATATTACAATGTCAAGTAAACTAGATAACATTGCCCGTGTTCCATTGCTTCATTGTTGCATTGATATAACAGCCTTGAAATGGAGTGCAGCGACATCCTGCACCCGAGGGGTCGGGACAATGGAACCATATAGCACCGATTCGTCCGTTGGAGAATAAGTTCTTTCAATTTGATGTTATAAATTTTAGTTGACAATGTAATACGATCCAATCAACTTACTTGATATGGACCAACACATCGGCTGAACCATCACCGTATTTAATAACCATTTTCACAGCCTCATCTTTAAATTCAGCCTGAGGCAGATTCACTACCGCAAACTGTTCTCCTTCCGGAGAGTACATTAC
>JAGQXH010000897.1 GCA_020436695.1 Lewinella sp.
AGAGCATATACCTTATGACCAGTTCCTGACCTGGCAATTGGCGGGCGATCTGCTGCCTGACCCCAGCCGGGAACAATTGGTAGCCACCGGCTTTAACCGCAACCACAAAACCACCGCCGAGGGGGGAGCCGTGGATGAAGAATACCGGACGGAATACGTACACGACCGGGTAGCCACTACCGCCACTACCTTTATGGGACTGACCATGGAATGCGCCCGTTGCCACGACCATAAATACGATCCGGTCAGTCAGGAGGAATACTATCGCTTTTTTGCTTTTTTTAATCAGGTGGATGAGCTTGGCCTGACCGGCGACGACGGCAATGCCGGTCCTAACTTGTTGTTGCCCGCCCCTGAAACGGAATTGAAATTAAAAGCGATCCGGCAGCAGCTACGGGAAAAGGAAAGTGCCCTCGTACTTTCCAACAATGAACTGGCAGAACAACAGGCATTCATTAAACAGTTGAAGATCCAATCTCCGTCGGCACCTAAACAGGCCGGCGTTCATTTGCCGTTTGATCTGATCGCCGACGAAAAAATAGATCGTTATGCATACAGTCGGGTATCGGGTGAAGCGGCCATAGTGGAGGATACCGAGCGTGGCACGGTGTTGGAATTGGATGGGGAATATGAATTCATCAATGTAAGGGACCAGGGGCTATTCGAACAATTTCAGCCTTTCTCCGCTTCAATCTGGATCAGGCCGCAGGGCCGAAGCAGCTCCCAGACCATCATGGGCAATAGTGCACAGAAGGGTACTTTCTGGCGAGGCTGGGACTTTGCCCTGGATAGCCTGAATCACCTTTCCTTACGGCTGATCCACGCTTTACCACATGATGTACTGGCAGTACGTACGGCCGTCGCTGTTCCCACCGGCAGCTGGACCCACGTGGCCTTTTCATACGACGGATCAGGCCGGGCGGCGGGTGTCGAATTGTACGTCAATGGAAAACCCACTGAAAAAGTGATTATCTACGATCGTTTACAGCGTAGTATCTATCCGATCGCTTTTAGCAAAGAAAGGACCAAAACGCCCTTGCGGCTGGGTAAAAGCTACCGGGCCTTTACCGGTGAATACGGCATCTTCAGCGGTCGATTGGATGAGTTTCATTTATTCGCGCGTGCGCTCAGTGGCCTGGAGGTCGCGGAATTGGCCGGCACCTCCTCCGTGAAAACGGTCTTGGAACAATATCAAAAAGAACCGGAGCTGGTCCTGGGACGCGCTTTACTAACGACCTGGCAGGTACAACATCCGCCCCCGGAACAACTGGAACTGACGGCTTTGCGACAACAACAACAAGAATTGCTGGATACCGTACCGGAAACCATGATCATGCAGGAAGTGGCCGTTCCCCGGGCTACTTTCATCCTGCACCGGGGCAATTACAATGAACCGACGCGGGAAGTCCAGGCCGGTACTCCGGCTGCCGTACTGCCCTTTGCCGATACCCTGGAGCCCAACCGTCTGGGCCTGGCCAAATGGCTGTTGCAACCCGATCATCCCCTCACCAGTAGGGTGTTGGCCAACCGGATCTGGCAGCAGTTTTTCGGACGGGGTTTGGTGGATACGCCCCATGATCTGGGGCTGCAGGGGAGCTTGCCCATCCATCCGCAATTGCTGGACTGGCTGGCGGCCCACCTCATGGGCAATGGCTGGAACATCCAGGAACTGCAAAAACAGATCGTATTATCGGCTACGTACCGGCAAAGTTCAAAAATGAACGCTGCCCTGACGGAAAAAGATCCGGATAACCGCTTGCTGGCCCGAGGCCCCAGTTATCGCCTGCCCGCGGAAATGATCCGCGATAATGCCCTGGCTGCGGCCGACCTGCTGGAATACCGCGTCGGCGGCCCCAGTGTGAAACCGGTACAACCGCCGGGCCTGTGGCAGGAAAAGACGAGCAGCACCCATTTGTTGCGCAAATATGAACCCGACGCGGGGAGCAACCGTTACCGGCGCAGCCTGTACACCTTTATTCGCCGCACGTCTCCGCATCCGGCGATGACGGCTTTTGATGTACCCAATCGTAGTGTGTGTACGGCGCAACGGCCTCGTACCAATACGCCGATGCAGGCGCTGGTACTGCTCAACGATCCGGAATTTGTGGAAGCCTCCCGCTATGTTGCCCAACGGGTCATGTCGGTAGAAGCAACGGTGGAAGCCCGCATCGAACAAGCCTTTCGGCTATTAACCGGTAAGCGCCCGGATGACCATCAATTATCGGTACTGCTGGAATTGTACGACACCGAAAAAGAACGCTTTGCTGCTGATCCGGCCAGTGCCACCCGATATATCGCCATCGGCCAATTTCCGCCGGATGCATCGCTGGAGCCGATAGAACTGGGGACGATGACGCTGGTAGCCAATACGATCATGAATTTTGATGATTTTTATATGAAACGTTGATTGTTGATACTGTAATGCTGCGATGCTATCCCGGAGTGAAGCACTCTCCGAGTGCGGTATTGTAGCAATATTTATGAATTTTTGATCCACGGCACTACCGAGTGCGCATAAGGAAGAAAAAACGCGCTCGTAGAGCGCTACACTCCGGTTTGGGTACCGTTTCTCATTCATATTAAATTGCATGAGAAATTACTGAACACTTGAACACTCTCTGAATATAATATTCAACTACCGTATGATCACAGGACAACATCACAGCAAAAAATCAATAAATGTCCCACTGCTACCACCAAAATAAACACTACACCCGCCGGGATTTTCTCACCCGTACTTCTATGGGCCTGGGAGCGCTTACTCTGGGCCACCTGCTGGACCCACGGCTGCTAAAGGGGCAATCTGCTACCCCCCTTCCGGAGGCCGCCGCCTTTGGGAGCCTCCCCGGTACCCATTTCCCCCCCAAGGTAAAACGGGTGATCTACCTCTTTCAAAGTGGTGCCCCATCGCAGGTAGATCTGTTCGATCACAAACCGGACCTGTGCCGAATGCAGGGACAGGACCTGCCGGATTCGGTACGGCAGGGCCAGCGATTGACCGGCATGTC
>JAGQXH010000898.1 GCA_020436695.1 Lewinella sp.
TCCTGCCTTATTTACTTTGTTGTTTCTAGTCCGAAACTCTAAATGATCAATCCATCCATCTCTTTGAGATGCAGGGACATTCTTAAATTCATCTCCAATCTCATCAAATGATTTCCCGAAGTCAGAAGCATAATTATTGACTTTTTGAAGTTTTTGAGGGTTCTTCCTAAGAAAATTATCGGGAAACAAAATAGTCCAAGCCTCAATAAGTTTCGGATTAGAGACAAACTCACCTAGGAAATCCGCTGCTTCTCGATCCTTCAAATCCTGCAAAAAAAACTTCACCTTCTCCGAAGCCACAAGATTTCCATCAACATCATCCACTTTTAGGAAAGCATCCAAAAACTCCTCATAAAAGTCAGGATTCCCATCCGGAAACTTATGAAAAGCCGCCTTAAAATTATCCAAAGCTGTTGCGTCCCCATTCTTCCGCAAAAAATCCCAGATATAGAACAGATCCGGATGGTCTACGAATTTGACGAGGTGTCGCTTGTCGCCTACAAACTCCAGAAACTTCTGGACTTCTTCCTTATAAACAGCATCCCCGAATTTATCTTTAAATGCCTGGTACAACTCGTGGAGTTGTTCGGTAGACAGGCCCGGCGGTTCGGGAAGATCACCGGTTTCGTCGGCTACTTTTTGCGCTGCACCGTCCGGTGATTTGCGCGCTCTCATCTTGTCGAGCAAACCTTTTACCGCCCCCAGTCCATAAATAATGCCGACAACATCCACGCCCGCCGTATGAAAAAGTTGATCTTTCCCATTTTGCCCGGTGTAGTCTGCCACTTTTTGGTCGTAGATACCTCGTACGGTTCGTATGGGGTGCTTAATGGCTTCCACCATGCCGTCGCGGACTTGTTCATCCTTAACGAAACTGATCCCGAACTTAACACCTTCGACGGTGCCGGCTATCGGGTTCTCACTGATCAAGCCGTCGCCCACGCCAATAATCCCGGCGGGCAAGCGGAACATGCCTTCCTGGTCGAATTTCCATATCTGTTCCGGCATTTTGATATCCCGAATGATCGACCGCCCTACACCGATGACTTCGCCGGTAACGGTCGCAAAATTAACCGGGGGTTGCTCCATACTTGTAAATTCCTTGGCCGGCCGCAAACCGAAGAACCAGGGGTTTTTATCCGGATCAGGATCATCCGGTATCGCAAAATCATGTGGATCGTTGTCCGAATGAGTGTCCTCTACATCTTTTTTCTTTACTTCCAAACCAAGTTGGATGGCTTCAATAAAGGCAAGTCTCAGTTCAGCAGCAATTTCGGGAGTGATTTTTTTCTCCGGATCGTTGATATTAGCATTTTGTTCAAAAAAACCTGGTGCAAAACGTACACAAAACTCGGCACTGCCGTCCTCTTTTAGCGTGATTAAAACAGCTACATCTTTATCATAGCTATTATAAACGGACAATGGCTCGCTTTCGAAGGCACTTCTGGGTGATTCTACCACAGCAATTTCCGGATCACCGCTAATTACTTCTCCGGGCTTTTCCGATGTAACAAAGTATTTTACGCTGACCTGATAATCATTTGCATGTTGAATACCTTCTTGAATGTTATGGATCGTCTGTTGATCTACCCCGGCATAGTCAAGTATTAAATCATTGTAATTAACGGGAGCACTTAACGGCATTTGAGAAAAATCACCCACTCTTTGTACTGCCTCTTTGGAAATATCAAAGCAGACCGGATCCGTAAGGTTTTCAGAATGAGGCTCCTGTTGTTTTTTTACATCGTATTTTTCTTCCAGGAGTTTTAGCTCAAATTGAGCAGCCAATTGCGTTGTCATTGGATACTCTTCGTAAATACTTTGATAGCAGTTCCAAATAAATGCTTTGGCCTCGGAAACTCCATTGTTGTTCACAATTTCCAACACATATAAATAGACACCAACGCCATTAATTTCGGTTTTGATAAAAACCCCGCCGTAGCCAAATTGGTCATAGGTTGAATTGCTGATATCCACCTGGTCCAATGGCTTAACATTTGGATAATCAGGATTGGGGAATGTCTGTTTGGTTTCCGGCTCTCCCATAACTGCCGGGCAAGAATCAAAGAGGTCTTCTACGGCATAACCTGCCCCCGTTTCAACGAAGGTTTTAGGCGATGCAATATTATATGTTTCCAACCGAATTCGGTCTTTAAGCCCATCTGGAAACATCCCAAGGGTGGCTTTGTCACCTGATCCTGGAATTTCGAATTCATAAGGTTTTCCATTAACCTCAAAATCTTCTGTGATCAACTGTGGATAATAACCCAATAACTTGTAATATCCACCCACTTGATCTGACATATCAAATCTAGCTCCATAATATCCTAGAGAACCGCTGCCGTTGCCGTAGTTGGACCGATCAGTAAAACCTGCTAATGAGCCTTCCGGAATTCTATCGATATCCCAGTCTTCAGCTCGCTTAAAACGAATGGTGGCCGGACCGGGGATTTTCACTGCTACACAACTTGGTGTAATGCATACTACCGACTCATTTTCTTTGATCTGGGTATTTCCACAGAAAATGGGAATAAAAGAAGATTGGTTTTGCACAGCCGGATCTTCACCAATCGGTGAAATATCTGGAGAATTATCCAAGCTATGATCCATCGTACTATTAATTACAGCAGCAGAAATTGTCCCCCCTTGCGCTTTCAAATATTTCACACCGCTATCCATATAGGCGATTCTATCCGGACTTTCCGGATAGTGCTGTTCCTGTGTAGGCACATTCGTCAACAAATACAGTTTATCCTGTCCGTCTCCAGCTTCGTACAGGTGCATCCAAAAAGCAAGACCGTCTCCCTCAAACGCCGTTTCTATTGTACTCAAAAAGTTGTTACACGAACAAAGATTGTCATTGGAGGTAATGAAAGCCCGGCTGTCGGTATAGCCGAATTCGCTGTTGAAGTAGTCCAGATTTTGTTGAACAAGCACTCCCAGGTCGTTGATATAGCTTGCATCAGACAATACCCTAATTTGCTTTTGCGCCAGGTCATTAGCTACG
>JAGQXH010000899.1 GCA_020436695.1 Lewinella sp.
GTGTTCAAAAAATATTGGCCCCGACGTTGCAAACGAATTCTATGTTAAATGCAAGAGTTTATTAGAAAAAAAACTATGCATAAGCATTTAAATCGACATAAGGCGTGCCCCGCTTAACCACAGCGAATACTCGATATAAGAGTTTATTCTTCACTGCATTCAATACACTAAATTTGTTCTTGCCCTGTTCGAGCTTGCGCTGATAATACATCCTTAATCCGGAATCGTGCTTTATAGCTACCATCACGGCATTAGACATAATAGATTTGAGCTTCTTATGACCCAAGGAGCTGACTTTGGCGGCCTGGTTTAAACTGGAGCCGGATTGCTTGGCAAAGGGAGCCACGCCAATGAAGCAGGCGAATTTTCGAGCATCATCAAAAGCCTTAAACCCATTAGTATAAACGATCAGATAAAAAGCACTTATCGGACCGATGCCTTTGACCGAAGTGGCCAGATCATATATTTTTTGCAATGCTTCCTGCTCTTGGACGATGCCTTTAAGCTCTTTTTCCGTTTTACGGATCTTTGCTTTGATCAGCTTCAGGATCTGTTCTGTATCTGCGGTGATATCCAGGGTCAGAGCTGGATCTACAAAATCGGACATTTCTTTAGTTGCTGCTTCCAAGCCATTCTTATACCTGATCAGGCGAGCCCTAAAAGCCAATAAATTTTTCATTTGCAGAATCTGCTCGTCTGGTAATACACTTATTTTCAATTCATTGCAATGCAAATAAGCATAGCGAGCAATATCCTTGGAATCTGCCTGGTCACTTTTGCCGCGTTTAAGCCCCATACTACAATGAATATGTAAAGCCGTCTCAGTCACAAAATCCAATTGTTGCTCGCCCAGATAACAGCACAGGGGCAGGTGATAAATACCGGTGTGCTCCATACAAAAGAGCCAATTTAATGAAGCTATTTCATGGCTTTGAGCGTATTGGTTGATCCACCTGTGCATTTTTTTATAGCCATTAATGCTGTTACCAAAGGCTTGATGTAACATTTCCGATTTCTGTCCATTGACACTCAAACTCACATCGATCCATTTTTTAGAAATGTCGATGCCGATAAAGAGTACATACTTTTTCATAATTTGCACTTTATAATTTTAACAATGGACTCTTGCATGAAGAAGAAGTACTAATACCTTTAATAGGCCTTGCTGCCTGAATTTCTATTTGGTAACTTTTCTTCTAATTAGAGAGCAGACTAATTCGTTTGTTGGGAATTCCATCCCGGTCGGTCAGATAGTTCACCGCTCTCTAATGCAAGGGGCCTTTTGCTGAAATTAGCAAAGTACCCTTTAAAAGTTATGTATCTTCTTTCCTTTAATGTGTGGTTGTTTTTCCGCATCGCAAATCTAAACGTCGGTTAGCGGTCAAGTGGTCAGGCTGCTATACTACGGTCAGCGGGTGGGTGCTCGGGCATACTACCGACAGCTAGGTTAATTGGAAAGTTTCGTGTTCTGTATGATTGAATAAAGCTTTCTATTGCTAGCTTCCGAACAACATTCAATGTTCATTCCAAATATGGTAACGATATCATTTTTTGCTTTGATTATTTTAGTCGCTAGATATACATCATGCCCGAAAGATGCATTATAAACTATATGTTCGCAAATCAAAGCTCCTGATTTTAGGTCTGAACTTAACTTTGTAGCACCTGTATCTTGAATCTTTGCAAGAAAATCATCGGCAATGACATTTAATGGACCGTATCCCTCATAATGATTCTCACAATATTTTATTATAACATACATCTTCTCATCACTAGATACGAAAACATCATTTTGATCTTCAGGACTCAATGGCCAAAAATTTTCCGAAGTATCTTCTTTGATAAAATTTGCTTCGATTGGTATACTTATGATTTCTGTCCAGTCCCTTCTTTCACAATTGAGTTGAATGTATTTGAATTTTAGCGAACCTTCCCCAACTACCCCATTACATGAATAAATACAAAATACTGTATGAAAAATACAAATACCGAAAGACTTAAATCTATTGGTTTTCATGTTTTAATTTTTTGGGTAGTTAACTTTCGGGGATTGATTATTAGGCTGAAATCTCTTTTTCATTTTATCTGCATAGAGATAGGCTCGGTCATGACAAGTTATCAGATCATAAATCGATTTCATCCTATTTTTAGGATTATTAATGAGGATTTTATCTATATAGTTACCCTCACCCATGAATCCTCCGCCCCTATGATCGATGCCCGCCTGATGTCCTGCACCATGAAATAAAAAGAATGCTCCTGCCTCACCCTCTGAATCCGTATTAAGACCCTTCCTCCATCTCTTCAAAGCACTTGCATCAATTGCACTTATCCTTCCCCCAGAATTGCCCGGATTTTCAGTTTCTTCAGGCCATTCATCCCCTGAGGTTCGAAATACTGCTCCTTCTTTTGCAGTATCATCTGTTAATTCCTTGTATGTAGAATTATCTATTTTGCCTGCAAGGTTTTTTTTCGTATACAGACCAATTTGCTCTTTATTCTTTCCTAATAAGGCTACTCCATCAGTAGCATCTATCTTTGTGATATCAAAATCGTCAGCATTCCCATCGAACACTGAAATCTGTGTTTTTAGACCTAGAGTACTAAATAATAGGTTGGCACTTTTTACTAATTCATCCACATTAGTATTCTCATCTGCACCATTTAGTACTACTAAATAAATTATATTCTCCATTCCATTGGGATCCAAAATTAAAGCAGGATTATTTAAGGCATACGCATAAGACGAATGACTATTGTATTTCTCCGCCAACGGATCGACCGCATTCCACCTCCCAATACTCGGATCATACCACCTTGCGCCATAATCCAACCAATTTAGCTTCAGATCTTGATTAAGTTCCTTACCGTTAAACTGATACTTACTCTCCCGCCCCGGATTCTCCATCCAGCCGCCCTTCATCTGCATACCAAAAGGGTAGTAGTGGTTCTCCTGCAACACTTCAGTAGTTTCCGGATCATCCGACATATCCAC
>JAGQXH010000089.1 GCA_020436695.1 Lewinella sp.
ACGGTCATCATCCCCAGTGTAAAGTCGGCGCTAACTACTTTTGATTCCCGCAGTTTAACCATACTGGTCGTATTCGCCATTGGGGCAGTGATCGGCCTGGCTTCCTTCTCACGGGTACTGTCCTGGGCTTTCAAACACTACCGTAGCCTGACCATGGCTATTCTCACCGGCTTCATGCTGGGGTCACTCAATCGAATCTGGCCCTGGAGGAACGTATTACAGTATCGCACCAATAGCAGCGGAGAACAGGTACCTTTTTTGGAAAAAAGTGTATTACCTTCTGCTTACGAAGGTGATCCGATGATATTAGGTGTTGTTCTACTGGTGATCATCGGCTTCAGCCTCGTATTCATTCTCGACCGGATGGGGGAAGAAGAGTCCCCGGCTAGCTAAAACAAGAGTTGCAGTGTTTTTTATTCGTGTACCCGCCCTTTGATTTGGGGATCCGGTGGCGGCAGATCTACTACAACCGGAATATCCAGTTCCAGTCTACGCAGGTCGGGCTGCCCGGCATTCACCCAGGCTGTAAACCAGGAGCTGCCGACGGCCAGGATGGCCGCCCTCATTCTATCTTCCACCATGCTGCCCATCGCTTTATCATAGGCCTCCGCATAGGCTTCACATTGCGTACGGATGGTCTGATCAAGTCGATCTTCATAACAATATTGCTGATCCTGGGGGAATTGCAGGCTCAGTCTTTTTTCAATTTGCAGGACACTGTCTACCAGCACATGACTGGCAAGCACGGTTTTCCAAAACACCTCATCCGGTCGCTCCCAGTATGTTGCCGGACCTACAAAAAAGTCATAACGCTTATCCGCAAATAATTCCGGCAGGCGACTTTCCCAAAAAGCATGTATCCCTACCTGACCGGTAAGTTGGCCGTTGTAATTCTCCGTAGTATGCAACGGAACGTGCGCATCTCCAATGTAATGCCCCATTTCGGCGGATAGCCGCAGAATACGCTGTACATTCTTTTGGCGGAAAGCAGTTGTGAGATCGGCCTGCATCTTATTCAGATGGTAAGGTAAAATGCCGTACTCGGAGAAATGCTCTGAAGCAAAGGCTTGTTGACAGTCGATCGGTTTGCCGAAAAGTTCCTCTAGCAATTCACAATCGACCTTCCACTCGTCTTCATAATATTGCGGGAGTATCTGTTCAATAAAAAAATTGCGGTAATGACGTGCATTCACCCCATATGACCGACTTCTTATCGTATCCCGAAAAAGCAGAAATTCCAGGTCAGGCGCCAGAGTATCCAGCCCAAAAGCAAGCGTATCGCCCCGGCTATTGACCACTTGTAAACGAGTATGTTGCATGAGGGCGTCCACCCAGTTGCGGGGTACTTGCTCAAAGGGATAAGTGTCCCAGTGATCGATATCAATGTAATGCCGTACAGCTTCGTGTTTGGTCGCGTAACGTCTTTTGTCGGGGTCTACGGCGTGTTCGGTGATGAATTCCAGATGTTTCTTGTAGAAAGCCCCCATTTCCGGCGGGAGTGTAAACACAGCCATCCGGTTAATGCGGCGATGCCCGAAAAAACCCCACCGGGAAGTGGTAGCCGATAAGCAAAAAATTACCGTAGCAGCCAGTGTGAAAACTAATGGAAGCGCCGGTGTGAATTTAAACTTCAAATCAAATGGTTTAGCATTGGGGGCTTATTGAACATGCAAGGCCAATACTGGTGTATGTGAATGGTACACCATACGCTTGGTCTTACTATAGTGAAAAAGTTCTTCCAGAAAGTTTCGCTGATGAGTCACCATGGCCAGCAGGTCAATATTGGTTTTATCCATACAATTTGTCAAGGCCTCATAGATGTCTGTTCCTTCCAGGACGTGGAATTCCAGATTCGCTTGTCCTTTAAAGGCAGCTGCGAATTTATCCATTCGGTTGGTGTATTCTTCGGTATGGGACAGATCGACATTGAGACAATGAATGGTTGGATCGAAAGGAGCGAACATTATCCGCAAAAGATGTAGGGTATGCTGATCCTCTTCCTTAAAATCAGTAGCAAAAGCGATGTGATCCAGTTTGCCGTCAAAGGTGGCCTTTTCGGGAACTCCGAGTACCGGGCAGTGCGCATTCTCCATTACTTCACCGGCCGTGCTCCCCATAAAGATCTCTTTGAGCCCCCGGGCACCGGTCGTTCCCATCACAATAAGGTCAATGGCGTCATTTTCCGCTACTTCCAGTATAACCGATTCCGGATCTCCTTGTTTTAGGACGTGCTGCATTTCAACATGTTCAAATCCATGAGCCCGGGCCGTTTCCACCAACGGCGGTATTGCATCCCGATAACTTTCGAATTCATACAGGTCCATATTGTCATAGAACTTACGGAGATTAGGTGTCAGATCAATATCACTCACTTGCGGTAATTCAAAGGCATGTAGCGTAATGATCTGGGCCCCGAACCTGTCGGCCAAATGCAAAGCATAAATAAAGGCATTCTCAGCAGCATCGGAAAAGTCGGTCGGAAACAGTATCTTATTCATTTATACGGAATTTTGAGTCCAAAAGGTAAGGATAAATTTCAGCAATTGCCGGCTTTGTACTTTTTCATACCGGCAAATTTAATCTTCTCTTTACATCTCAATCCAGGTTCCCGAAGAGAAGTTCGCACCCGGGAAAATTCCCGGGTATGATGCAGATCATCTTTCTTTATGATCTGCGTCAGTGGCAAGACCTGCATATGCCTTTATCTTAGCACCATTGAAAGCAAGACGTTAAGAAACAGTTTGGTTATATATCATAGTCTATTGGGTGTTCAATTGTTTGCAGGTGGTTGAATTAGGTTGACAAGAAATAGAACCACCTAACGGTCGTTCCGAGTCATCGGGACGACCTTTTTTTTGGTCCGCCTCAGGGCTAATTTCGTAGAAAAAAAATACTATTCCAGGTTTCCCCCTTATTAGTTGTGTAATTTTATGGAAATAAGGAAGCACCCTTGTTTCCCTTAACCTGATAAACTAAAACAACCTTCTATGAGGCAGTATTTCACCTTTATGTTATTAGCACTTTTTCTGGCATCTGTATCATCCCTGGATGCACAGAAAAAATCTTATTTCAGTCCGGATGACATCGACGTACCCTACAAAAAGTTCGTACTCAACAATGGACTCACCTTGATCGTCCATGAAGATCACAAGGCCCCGATAGCCGCCGTAAACGTTTGGTATCACGTGGGCTCAAAAAATGAAAAGCCGGGCAAAAGCGGTTTTGCGCACCTGTTTGAGCACCTGATGTTCAACGGCAGTGAAAATTACAATGATGATTACTTCCAGGTCATCGAACGCATTGGAGGAACGGATGTAAACGGCACCACCAATAACGACCGAACCAATTATTTCCAGAATGTACCGGTGGGTGCTCTGGATCAGGTACTATTCCTGGAAAGTGACCGTATGGGTCATTTGCTGGGTGCCATCGATCAGGAAGTACTGGATGAGCAAAGAGGCGTTGTGCAGAACGAGAAACGCCAAGGCGAAAACCAGCCTTACGGCAAGCAATGGGACCTGATCACCAAAGCGATGTTCCCTCCCGGTCACCCTTATTCCTGGACTGTTATCGGTGAAATGGATGACCTCAATGCGGCTTCGCTCGAAGATGTGCAGGAGTGGTTTAAAACCTATTACGGCCCAGCCAATGCGGTGGTCGTCATTGCCGGAGACGTGGATACGGAAGACATCTACAAAAGAGTAGTAAAATATTTTGGGGATATTCCCTCCGGCCCGGCATTGGCTCGTCCAGAAGTAAATATCCCGGTTCGTACTTCCGATACCCGCCAAAGCTACCAGGACCGCGTGCCGGAAGCCCGTATTAACATTGTCTGGAATGTCCCTCAATGGGGTTCCAAAGATCTGGAAATGCTCAATCTAGCCACCAATGTTCTCTCCAGTGGCAAAAACTCCCGTTTTTATAAGCGTTTGGTATATGACGACCAGATCGCCAGTAATGCCAATGCCTTCACCTGGGAAAAAGAACTGGCCAGTAACTTCATCATCCAGGCCAACGTAAAGCCTGGAAAAACGGTAGAAGAAGTAGAAGCTGCCCTGCTGGAAGAGCTTGCAAAATTCCTGAAAGAAGGCCCCACCGAAGCGGAATTGCACCGTGTAAAAGAACAGTATTTCTCCGGCGTGATCAAAGGGCTGGAACGCATCGGCGGATTTGGCGGCAAATCTGACCTGCTGGCTCAGTTTGAGGTATATGGCTCAAGTCCGGAATACAGCAAAGAGGTATTACAATGGATAGCCGATGCTACGCCAAAAGAAGTGCAGATGGCTGCTCAGAAATGGCTGGGTACCGGTAAGCATACTTTGATCTGCACACCGTTCCCGGAATACAGCACGGTAGACTCCGACGTAGACCGCAGCAAAGGACTACCCCAGATGGAGGAATCCGCCAGTGTTAAATTTCCTGATCTGGAACGGGCCACTTTGAAAAACGGCATGGAAGTCATCCTGGCCAGACGCCCGGGCATACCGACCATGGTGATGCGGATGATGTTCGATGCCGGCTACGCTTCCGACCAGTTTGCCAAACCAGGGACAGCATCACTGGCCATGAATATGATGGATGAAGGGACTAAGTCGAAGACCGCTCTGGAGATCAACGAGGAACTGCAAATGCTCGGTGCCAGTCTGTCGGCCGGTTCCGACCTGGATGCGTCCAGCGTCACCCTCAATACGCTAAAGCCTACCCTTGAGCCCAGCCTCGACCTGATGGCCGATGTGATCCTGAACCCATCCTTCCCGGCAGAAGATTTTGACCGGCTCAAGAACCAGACTATGGTACAAATCCAACGGGAAAAGTCACAGCCGATAGCTATGGCGCTTCGGGTGATGCCCAAATTTCTCTACGGTGATGGCCATGCGTATAGTCAACCGATGACCGGTTCGGGTTACGAACAGACGGTGCAATCCATGACCCGGGAAGATATGATGAAATTCCACGACACCTGGATCCGGCCGAACAATGCCAAATTAATGATAGTGGGTGACATAGAGATGTCGGAATTACTGCCCATGCTCGAGAAACGCTTCAGCGGTTGGGGAAAAGGCAAAATACCAAAGAAAAATATCGCAGAAGTCAAAGATTCCAATAAAGGCAAACTTTACCTGATGGACCGCCCGGAAAGTGAGCAATCCGTGATCATTGGCGGTTATCTGGTAGATCCTTACGGCAAACTGGATGAGATAGGCCGTGAAACGGCGATGAACGTACTGGGTGGTGAATTCACCTCCCGTATCAATATGAATCTGCGGGAAGACAAACACTGGGCTTATGGTGCCAGTGCCTTTGTGATGCAGGGAAAAGGAGAACGCCCGCTCCTGGCTTACGCTCCGGTACAAACCGATAAGACCAAAGAATCCGTTCAGGAGATCATGAAAGAATTTGAAATGTTTGTAGGTGATAAACCGATCACGGAGGCGGAATTTGAAAAGACCACCGGCAATGCCATTCTACAAATGCCCGGTCAGTGGGAAACCAACAACGCCGTAATGGGCTCGCTGACCAATCAGATCAAGTATGGGCTGGAAGATAACTATTATCAAACCTATGGTAATAAGATCAAGAATCTGAAGCTGAATGACGTGCAGACGTTGAGTGAAAAGCTGGTTCGCCCGGGTGATATGGCTTATTTTGTGGTAGGCGACAAGGAAAAGATCCTTCCAGGTTTGAAAGAACTGGGACTCGAGATCATCTTTGTTGATGCAGATGGTAATCCAATCCCGCAATCTAAGGCAAAACCATAATCCGGTATTTGGCACTAGGTAGCTGGAGTTCGAATAGCCGAACCCCAGCTACCTAGCGCCAATATCTATTGTTCTGAATCCGTTAAGATGAACCCACTTCCATAAACGTTATTGATCTTGATCTGAGGGTCATCTGACAGGTATTTACGCAGGCGGGAGATAAAGACATCCATACTGCGGCGGGTAAAATAGTCATTATTGTTCCAAAGCGTGTTGAGTACCTGTCGGCGCGATAAGAGTTTGCCCTTATTTTCACAGAGCAAGCGCAGCAAATGAGCTTCTCTTTCCGTCAGGATCTGCTCATTCTCCTGATGGATCAGTTTTTGATTACTGAAGTCAAACTGGTACTCACCGATCTGGTAATAGAGCGTTTTTGCATTGCTGCTTCCACTTTTGGTTCGCCGTAAAATGGCTTTTATCCGGGCCAGCAATTCCTCTTCATCAACCGGTTTGACGATATAGTCATCGGCTCCGAGATTAAATCCTTTTAGTTTATCCACTTTCAGCGCTTTGGCTGTAAGAAATATGATGGGGATATCCGGTTGAATGGCACGCAGTTCAGCTGCTAATGTAAAGCCGTCCATTTCCGGCATCATTACATCCAGCACACATAGATCATAAGCCTGCTTTTTAAAAGCCTTAAGCCCGGCCTTTCCATCCCTTTGCAGCGTCACCTGCAGGTCTTTCATTTCCAGATATTCCTTCAGGATATATCCGAGGGTTTCATTGTCTTCTACTAGTAGTAAATCCATGATCGATAATCATTTATCAACTATGAGCGCAATCTCAAACCGGCTCCCCTCTCCCAACTTGCTGAAAAGTCGGATCTGCCCGCGATGTGCCCGGACGATCTGGCGCACGTAATTCAAGCCCAGCCCAAAGCCTTTTACATTGTGCAGGTCTCCTTCCGTAACCCGATAGAACTTTTCAAAGATCTTATCCTGCTGATCCCCGGGAATTCCGATTCCGTTATCAGAAATACTAAAAATAAAGTGCCCGTTCTCATTACGGGTGCTCAGTTCAATTTCCGGTGTGCCTTTATGGTATTTGATGGCATTATCCAACAAATTTTGCAACACATTTTTCATATGCACCGGGTCTACATTCACCAAATCACTTGCGGCTTCCAGGCGCATGGATAGTAGCCCCTGATGCGTCAGCAATTGAGCCTGTATACCGGACACAGCCTCACGGATAAGGTCATGAAAGGAGACCGGTCTCCTTTCCATGTGGTAATTAGGACTATCGAGTGACGCCAACTCCAGTACCCGTTCCACATGGCCTTTGATCACTTCATTTTCTTTCTCAATGAGTTGGCCATATTCCAAAGCCTTCTCCTTCTGCCCTTTTTCAATGGCATTTTTCATCATCCGGCTCAGCATGCCAATGGAAAAGACCGGGGTTTTCAACTCATGTGTCAGATTGTTAATGAAATCGTTCTTTACCAGATCCAGCCTACGTTGACGGTTCAAATAAACAATTAACAACACCAGACATGCTGCCAATAACAAAATAAACACGAGAGAAGGTATAGTCAGATAGGCCAGTCTTCCCAGCAGGTAATTGACCGTGTTCTTAACCTGAAAACGAAAGAATGGACGACAGTCACAGGCCTGCCCAGCCAAACCGCCGATTCCACGCTGATAGATCAGACTATGATCAGCCAGAGTATCATATCCCTCTGTTGCCAAAAATAAATGATCATTTCTTTCGGTAGTCAGGGCAAAGGCATAGCTCAATCGGGAGCTATCCGGTCCCAGTCCATCGCGGATCAACGTATTCAGAGAGTCTTTGAGTTGTTCCGGAAGCAAATATTCCGGGCTCGCCAGCGGGCTCTTATCCTTCACCAGCACGCGCAAGGTCATTTCCCGAACCGGATTCGGCTGTACCAACTTAAGATATACCTCATTGAGCACCACATTTACCCGCTGATCCATCCGGGCGCGTTCCAACAATAGTCCTGCCCGCAGAAAATGGTACTGCACAAAGATCAGGCCCAGAAGTGATACAATGACTATTCCGACGATAATACCGTTCTTCACTGCCTTAAATTAGCTTTTTTCAATATTGGGCACCACAAAGTTAACCCTACATTTTGGAGATTAACGATTCATTGGGGTTTCCCCCTGAAAACGCTCCTCAAAGTCCGCACGCCTATCCGTAAATCCCGGATGATAGAATGGGTCTCCGGCCCGGATCTTATCACGCCATTTCCGACGAAAAAAGCGGATCTCCTTTCTTGCTCTGCGCCTTTTGGCCGGGGTATCCTCCGCTCCTCTACTGACCGATTCAAAATGATACAGAAGCACCTGTGGAACATAAACGATACGATAACCGGCCTCAACTATTTTCAGACACAGATCTACATCATTAAACGCTATAGGTAAATTTTCAGCATCAAATCCCCCCACAAATTCAAAGACAGAACGCCGTACCAACAGGCAGGCGGCGGTTACTGCCGATACATTTTGTGTGATATTTGCCCGTCCGGCATATCCTCCGAGCACATGTGGCAGATGTTTATGTACATGGGCCGCAATACCACCGATGCCGATCATCACTCCTGCGTGCTGTACAGTGTTATCCGGATACAATAGCTTGGCACCGACCGCCCCGATTCCCGGATGAGACAGCTGTTCGAGTAGCTTGTACAACCAATTCTCTGATAGCACTTCCACATCATTATTCAGGAACAATAGCACTTCTCCCCCAGCCTGTTGTACTCCCCAGTTATTGAGTGCCGAATAATTAAACGGATAATCCCACCGCAGGCATCTCACTTCCCGATATTGTTTTTCAGCTTCCTTCAAATAAGCATACGTTTCCTCCTGCAAGCTGTTGTTGCTGATCAGCACTATTTCAAAATGGGGATAGGCAGTCTGCCGATAGATGCTCTCCAGGCAGGTTCTCAGAAGTCGGACTTCGTCTTTGAACGGGATGATTATGCTGACCAGCGGTTTTTCCTCTGCCATATCTCGTTCCAGCTTAAGCCTTTGATCCCTCACTTCCTGCTCCTTGGCCAGCATGGCTTCCCATACGGAATATTCGTAATCGGGCAGGTAGATCTGCACATCAGAATGAGGTAGACGATGTGCTACAGGATGGTGGATTAAGCTTCGCAGCAACAGAGCGTACGCGCCATGTGACTGATCTTCCGGGTGAAACCACCCCACTTTCCGGGCGAAAGTTTTCGACATACAGTAATTGGGACCGATGTAATGATCTTTCAGCAAATACTCCGGGCTGAACTCCGGCTTCAATAAACTGCTGTGATAGTACCCATCTCCTTCCTGCAATGCCTCATCAAAATACACCAGATCAGCTCCTTGATGATCTGACAGAAAATTCAACAGCTCGGGAAAAAGGCGCTGGTCAATCTCAGAATCTATCGATAAGTGGAGCAGATAATCGAATTCCACCTGCTTCAAATAGTCATTGAGTAGCTGCCTGGACAAATAGTGAACCGCTCTAAGGCGCGGTGGATCTCCGGCTTGGGCTGACGGATCCTCCGTACTGAATATTATCTCCGACACCCATTTTCTAAGCGATCCATCGATAAAGCGCTGAAAATTGGCGGACATTGAAGCATACTGTGGCCGTCCCCATGCTGTGATCAGCAGAATAAGGCTAACGTTTGGTGGATGATCCGGATCAGGAAAAGCATTGAACTCCTTGCCGAATGGCTTACGTAAAGAAAAAGCACCAATAGGAAATGATACCCTATTTCCATTCAGATCACTCAAATGCAGCTGTAAAGTCGAAAAGCCTCCGTCAAAGGGTGTTTCAAAGATAAGCCCCTGCTGCTCAAAGCCGGAAAAGGCAGCATACATCTCCGATAGTTCCGGCTTGATATAAGTAAGATAGTCCGTAGTAAGCAGTGTATCACCATTGAGTATTAAAGCCTGTTGCAGGCCGTTACGTGCCAACACCCAAAGCATCACTTTCAGTATGCCCTTTTCCTTTCGGCAATACAGGATATAAAACTTCAGATCGGGAGAGTGATCAATGAATTGCGGTGGATACGGTGCCTGCGGTTTGCCGGTGCTCAGCAGTCTCAGGAAATTTTCCAGGATCAGGTCGGGAGGTTCATTCCGGATCGCCTTGAACAACTTGCGAAAATTCTCCCTATTGAGCAGTTGGAACAGAGACCCCGGCGTCGCCAGGACTGTCTTTTGAATGCGCTGCCAGATGGTAGATAAACTGCTCATTGCCGCAAACATACGGGATTCCTTAATGGTATCTCCAACAAATTATCAGCAGTGTTCTCCAATAACATCGACCAAGCATTAACCCTCTATGAATTCCCTGATTTTTGGGTGCTACGGGATTTCTGTGAATCTCCGTCGATTTTTTTTATGGAATTTTAGGAGCAACTCGTCCTTACGGAAAAAACACTTCACTTTTAAAATCATACCCATATGAAAAAGAAATTAACATGGACATGTTTTTGCTTACTTGTCAGCGCTCAGCTCACTCTTGCCCAAAGTCTTTTCCGGGTGCAGGGTAACGGCCTGTTTACCAGTCCGGCCAGTACCAATTTAGACATCCAGAATACCGATGACAACACCAACGCCCTCATCCGTTTCGGAGATAACAGTACTTCCAAGGTTTCCGTTGGCTTCAATGGCAATGATGATGTATTTAAGATCTCCACGGCAACCACACTTGGTGTGAACGATCTCACAATGGACCTTACCGGACATATCGGCATCAACACTTTACCGGGCACACACCGCTTTCTGATCAACCACAATTCAACTTCCGGCCTGGATGGTTCAGCTCACCTGGTACTGCAGGAAAATAACACCGGCGATTTTGCCAGATTACGCTTCAACAATCTGGGAAGCGATGGTTTCTGGACCATTGCAGCCCGGGGAACCGATGGAGATGCAATAATGAATTTCTTTTACAACGATGGTACCAATTTCGGTAATGTTATGTCATTAAACGGCGATCTGTTTCGGGTAGGAATAAACGACACCGAACCGGAAGCGTACCTCCATATTAAGCAGGTAAGTGCGGGGATCAACGCCCTGGTCCTGGAAAATGATGATCAGACGGGAGGTGAAAAATGGGGCATGCAAATCGGTAATACCAACCTGGATTATCTGTTTGAAGGTGTTATCCGTGGTAGTTTCAGTAGTGCGACCGGCGCTTATACGGCCTTTCCTCCTCCTTCCGCATTCCTGGATCAAAGTCCGATGGAAGACAAGGTACTGGAGCAGGTATTGCAACTCAATCCGGTTCACTTGTCCAACAAAAAATCGAAGGAGCAACATGTAGGATTAATTCCTATGGAAGTAGAAAAAGTGAATCCTAACTGGACCGTACGCTCGGAAGATGGTTCACAGGTAGGTTTAAATTATCAGCAATTCGTAGTACTTGCCATTAAATCGGTACAGGAGCAACAGGACATTATCGATGCACAGACTGAAGAACTCGCCGTCCTGGAAGCCGAAGAAGCGGACTTTGAGCAGCGCCTGGCGCAGTTGGAAGCCCGCCTGGCAGGTCAGCCTTCTCCCAGTGCAACGGATAGCTCTCTCCCTAAAATCGAAAGCTCTTCCGCTCCGACTGCAACCCATATTTCCCAAAACATCCCCAATCCATTCCGGAATGAGACCATCATCAATTTTACAATTCCGGAAAGTGCTCTACGGGCGGAATTACAGCTTACTGATCAAAGCGGAAACATAGTAAGAAAATTTCATCTGAGTAACGGACAGAGTCAACAAAAAATATCTTCCGTCAATTTGACCAATGGTACTTATTTCTACTCACTGATCGTAGACGGAGAATTGGTAGAGACCAAGCAACTGGTGGTACAGAAATAAAGACGGGAAGGAAATCACCAGTTTAATGATCAATGTAAAAATTCAAATAATGAAGAATAAAATAATATGGAGTGGCCTGGCGCTGATGTTGCTTACGCTCCAGTTTGGAATAGGGCAAAACCGTTTCCGGGTGGAAGGTGCCGGCATTTTCCGGTCGTCGGCCAGCACGAATGTAGATGTTCTGTCTGAAGATGACAACACTAATTCATTAGTGCGCTTCGGAGACAACAGTACTAATAAGGTCTCTTTTGGATACAACGGCAACAATGATTACTTCAATATTTCCACAGCCACTACGCTGGGGGCAGAGGACCTGACCATCGGCCTTACCGGTCTGATCGGAGTCAACTCCGCCCCTGCCAGTCACCGCATGTTGATCAATCAGAATTCAACTTCAGGTGCAAATGGTACAAGCCAAATGACCATCCAGGAGAACAATACCGGTGATTACAGCCGTTTGCGTTTTACCAATCTGGGAGACGACGGATACTGGGAGATGCGGTCGGCCGCCACCTCCGGTTTCTACCAGATGGATATGTATTATACGGACGGCCTAAACGAAGCTGTATTTTTGTCTGTGGACGGTGATGAAGAGTTTGTAGGGATTCATCAGACCGCTCCCGAGGGCTACCTGCACCTCAAACAACAATTTGCAGGCCTGGATGCTCTTGCCTTCGAGAATGACAATGCTACCGGTGGCGACAAATGGAGTATGCGGATCGGCGACGAAGATATCCTGATCTACTTCAACAACGATATCCGGGGAGGATTTGATGTTTCCACCGGTAATTACAACAACTTCCCACCCGCTCCAGCACTGGCAGGTCAAAGCAAGATGAAAGGCCGGATATTGAATGACATTATGCAACTAAAAACCGTAAGCATAGGATCGGAAAAGAATGCCAGTAAAACTACCGGTTTCAATCCCTACGAAGTAGAGAAAGTCAACGCCGACTGGGTCATCCGTTCGGAGGATAAGGCTGCTCTGGGGATCGATTATATGGAGTTTTCCGTGTTAGCCATTAAAGCTATTCAGGAGCAACAGGAGGTGATCAAAGCGCAACAACTGCGTATTACCGAGCTAAAAAAGCATAAGGCTGCCTTTAAAAGCCGACTGGAGAAGGTAGAGCAGGAATTAACAAGATCGGGATACTAAAATCGGCTGTCTAATTACAACGATCAAAGTACAGGCTTTTCTTTACCATTGAACGAATATCAAGAATTGCCTGCAGATGGCAGGTAATTCTTGATATTCGCAAAATTTGAAAAAGGTGGACTGCTGATTAGCAGCTACTGCTTTTATTCTAAAAAAAGCAGCATTTATGAATTAGAAAAAACTACTGAGCAAAAAGGCCGCTGCAGGTATATTTTTGTACTTTTGGCCGCAAATTAGACATCTGGATTTCAAAATCCGGAGCACCATCTCTAATGAAACGGAATATGAGTTTGTGTAAATCCCCTCATAATTCGTTTGGCAGCTAAAAGGCTATATCATGGGCAAACAAATATTCGTGCTGGGGATGCACCGGTCCGGGACTTCTGTGGTTACTCACCTCATCCACCGAATGGGGGCATATTTTGGAGACATAGATCAGGAAATGCGGCCATCTGATGAAAACCCCAAAGGTTTTTGGGAAAGGAACGATGTGGTGCGAATAAACGAGGCGATCCTGAACTCAGATAAATCTAACTGGTTTAAGATCAGCAATTTTGATGTTGAGCGATGCAGGATCTCTCCCGACCTGGAACAAGCGATAGAATCGACCATTTCAAGTCTTGATAAATATACACCCTGGGTGGTAAAAGATCCAAGAAACTGTTTAACTTTTCCGGTTTGGAGGAAATATTTATCGGCCCCCGTAGTGGTAATCCCCTTCCGGTCCCCCTTAGAAGTAGCCAAATCATTGCAGGGAAGGAATAGTTTTCCAGTGGAATTTTCCTTGGCATTGTGGCAAAGCTATGTGGTAGCTGCCATAAGATCTGCGGCAGATCTTCCGGTCATTTTCGTGGAATACGAAAAAATGATTAAGTCTCCCATTCAGGAAACGCATACCCTCTACAGAAAGCTGGTTGAAAATGGTGTTGAAAATCTGGAATTGCCTTCCGATCTTATTATCCAGGATATCATAGATCCTACTTTAAAGCATGCCGCCGTCTCCCATGAAAAAGAGCAATTAGATCAAGATAAACTAAATCTGATCGAGGGGCTTCGGGAGAAAGATATTGACCGCTTACATCGGCTAGTTGAGTCGATCAGTGAAAATAATTTCCGGGTTCTACAAAATTGGGAGGAAAAAATTTCAGAAATCTTTGAGAGGACCATATCAAAAAAGAATCGGATCACCTCTACTTTGTTCTACTCCATCGAAGGTGAATTTTCCTTAAAAAATTCGATTAGGATCACGCAATCGACGGATGAGATCAATAAGCGTTTAAAGTTCACAATAGCCCCATCTTTCCAGCCAGGTCAACAAATCAAAGTAGACCTTGTAGATGACATCTGTATCTTACAATTGACATCTATTTCTATTTCCGGCGACGGTCATACTCCGATTAAAGAGGGAGCAATATCATCGAATGCTTTTTACCGCATGGGGGAATATTTTTATTTCGACCAGGTACCTTCCTCCATTTACTTTTCACTGCCGGATGATTTAGATATCAGCAGTGGGAACATTGAAATTCTCATCAATTTTGAGCTGATAGGAAAAGGGGTTACCATCATTCCGCACATTAATCAGTTCCACAGAAATTTTGTAGCATATGGCGAGAAAACTGATGATACAGGCATAGATAAGATCCAGGAACTGGTACAGGCATTAACTTCCCAAAAAGACAGAGCCTTAACAAAATCGCAGATTCTGCTTGACTATTCAAAATCCAGCAATCAAAATCTAACCGAAAACATTCAGTGCCTCCAGGAGCAAAATAGCGCACAGCTTAATTTACTTGATCAGCTTACCGCCAAGCTTGAAAAAAAAGAAAAAGAAGCTGAGGCTTTTTCTAAAACATCCTCAGAACTTTCCAAAAAGTTAAGAATAGAAAAAGAAGCAAGAGCTGAACTTAAAAACAAATACGAATCTGTTCTTTCTGAAAAAGAGAGCCAGGCCGGTGAAATTGATCAGCTGAGCACTCTTAAAGTAGAGCATAAATCGTTAATTGTGCAATTAGAACAGGAGTTGAATGATCTGAAAGAAGAAAAACAATCTACGGTTGTACAACTAAAGCGGGAAGTAGATGATCTAAGGGAAGAAAAGCAATCCTTAGTAGTGCAATTGGAACAGGATGTGAATAATCTGAGGGCTGAGAAACAATCTGCCGTTGCTCAACTGGAACAGGAACTAGCAATTATCAAAGATTCGCTCTCTAATCAACTCGGAAGGTTACTCACCTTCCCGGTGCGAATTATTTTTGATGTCTTAACCAGGAAAAAACCATTCAATCAAACCCAACTCTGGTGGATTAAACAGCACCTTACCCATCCTAAGGCAATTATTGGAAGCCGGGAAAAGCGGCAAGCGCTTAGAGCAGATTGGTCCCTTCAAAGAAGAGCAACGGCCAATAATCTATCATTTTCAGCCACAACCGCAGAAATACTTTCTGAGCTTGATATTGAACACGATAGCAGTCCTGATCACACTCCGGTAGTACCATTGATGGCTCTCAATGCGAAAAATAAAGATAACTTCCGTTATCGTAAAAAAATCCTTTACATTTCACCTAATCTTCCCGATTTCGACACTAGTAGCGGTGGCAAAAGAGCAACCCGGATGCTTGAATTACTGGCAGAGGTTTTTGATGTCTATGCGTTTACATTAGGAAGTAAACCTCAAAAATATATTGATGAGCTTCAACGGAAAGGAGTTATCGTCCTTAGAACGGGTGATCACAGAGAGGTTCGGAGAAAGCTGCCACAAATTGATACCATCATTTATGCCTGGTATGAAACGTATTTTTCGAGTACCATATTCCAGCATCTATATCCTAATGCTAAAATCATTGTAGATTCTGTTGATGTACATTGGGTAAGAGAAAAAAGATCAATCGGGCTTTGGGAAGGCTTAACGGAAGAACGCGTTATCGCGAATAAGAAACGTGAAATTGAGGCCTACCGAAATGCGGATATCATATGGGCAGTTACGGAAACCGACAAAGCGGCCATTGCTGCTGAATTACCCGGGACGGATATTCGCGTGGTTTCCAACATTCATGAGCCAATGGTACATGAATACGTGGACAACCATAAACACACGTTACTATTCATTGGAGGATATAATCATTATCCAAACGTTTCAGCCGCAAAAATTCTCGCGGAGCAGATCTTTCCCAAAGTTCAACAATCCGTTCAGGATGCGACCTTGATCATCGCCGGAGCCAATGCTCCGGGTGAGATTGAAGCACTGTCACAGATCCCGGGTATTACTTTCAAAGGCTTCATTGAAGAAGATGAAATAAAGGACCTTTACGCACAGTCTTTTCTAACGGTTTCCCCTTTATTAGTCGGCGCCGGCATTAAGGGTAAGATCTGCGAGTCCATTGCGTATATGACTCCGGTAGTAACCAATGACATAGGGAATGAAGGCATCTACTTGATACACGAAAGAGAAGGACTGATCTCGCCGGTAGATCAAATGTCAGAATGGATCATTAAGGCATTAAACCGGGAATTCGATTTTGAAAAAATCACCATGGGGGCTCAACAAAAGCTCTCAGGCCTGGTGGGATCAAAAGTGGTAAAGGAGCGGATGGTCAACTCTATTGTACCCGAAATATCTATTTGTATCGTCACCTGGAACCGAAGGGATCTGGTGCAGCGGTGCATTGAGTCTATAGAGGGAAATACCCTTTATCCAAACTACAAGATCCTGGTCCATTCCAATGGTTGCGCAGATGGAACGCAGGATTATTTAAAAGCAGCTGCTAAAATCAATCCCAAAATTATTCCGATCCTCTCTGAGAAAAATGACGTCTTTGTTCTGCCAAACAACAGGATGATGGAAATGTATCCGGAGAACGATGTCGTTTTGGTCAATAACGATGTATACGTGACCAAAGGTTGGCTTTCTGCGCTGCATGATACAGCTTATTCATCAGCAGATTATGGAATTGTGGGTTCAAAAATTTTATACCCTGATGGCCGGTTGCAGGAATTTGGTTCCGAATT
>JAGQXH010000008.1 GCA_020436695.1 Lewinella sp.
TAATACCCATAACCGAGCTTGCAACGCAACTCAAATTCCACCAATAAAGATTGAATGAGAAATATTATCCCCTAAACCCGAAATCATTCCCTCATCTCCCCTCCACCGGGATCTCCACCACAAAATCCCCCCGCCAGGGCGGATTCGGCGGTTGAGGGAATTGGATCTGATTCGGTTGCGTGAAGATCCCGAAGATCACCGGTGTCTTATACAACTTATGCGGGAAGGGCGTATAGCCGTCGGTGAGCACCAGGACAGCATCCGGCCGGGGTTTCAGTTGAAGGGCCGCTTCGATACCTACGATCATGTTAGTGCCGCCGCCGCCGGTAAGGTTCTGTAATTTGAAATAATCAGACGGCGTAGCCACCTGGATGGGATCATAAGCCCGAGCATCGCAGGGTATAATGGTGACTGGAATGCGGAATACTTCCAATACGCTGCACACTTCCGCCACAGCCTGGGCTAATTGCTGCGGCGTCATCGATCCGGAAGTATCCACCACGCAGGCAATGCGGGCCGATAACTCCCCGCCCAGCGAAGGTGGCAGAATGGGATGAAATACAGTTTGCCGGCGACTGGGCCGACGATAAGAATAATCGATGCGGCTGCCCACTCCCTGGTTGATAGCCTGACTCATGCGGTGCCGAAGCACCTGCCGCCAGTCGACCCGGGGCCGAAGTTTTTCCTCCGCCCAGCGCGACCAGCCACCGGGCATACTGCCCCGTTCTTTACTGTTCTTCATCTCATTGGCCACCGATCGACGTACCAGTTCCACTTCCATATCGTCCAGCTGTTGTGCCTCTTCGGGGTCCGATATTTCCCAGGGGCGCGGAACACCGTGTACGCCACTACCTTCATCCGGCAGGTCTTCAGCGCCTTCATCCACGTCGAACAAGGATGTTAAGGCATCCCCCTCGTCTTTGGCAAAGCTAAGGTAATAGGACTCGGCAATTTGCCCGGGAGGCAAATTATAATCTCCGGGCTGTAATCCGGGAAAAGCCGACGGCATGTGCAGGTCCGGCCAACTGCTGTCATTGATCTCCAGGTCGGCCGCTACATTCCAGAGGCGCGCCTCGGCGCTCAATTCACGAGCCCGGTCAGCATGCTCCCGCAGCAGGTGCGAGATCTCATGTATCCAAATGAAACCAACCTGAGAAAGACTGTCTTCCCTCGTCCTAGACTGACGATCAATCTCCAGAATGGCTTCCGTATTAAAATAAATATTGAAGTGCTGGTCAATAGCGGCAATGGGCACCTGATCGGTAAAGTGAATTCGGCACCGATACAGCGCCGGGGCAAACCAGGGCAAGCGCTGGGAGCAATAGGCCCGAGCGAAGCGGATCAGTGATTCGGCGGTCATTGCTCAAATATATTAATGAACTCCTTGAGCCCCTCGTCGGTGAAAATATCCTGAATAACGGCCATAATCTTTTTACTGGCCTCCGGGCCTTTCTGTTGAGCGGCCGCCATGGCCTTCATCAAAAGGCCTTCCCGACTGATCTGCCGGAGTGATACATAGATCAGATCTCGCTGACCGGCATTAAAGATATCTTTGATCAGATCGAAATAGATAAAGGTAGAGGACAAAAGGTTGTCTTTACCAAAACGCTGTTGGAGGATGCGGTTCAGACCACCGAAGAGTACGTAAATCTCGCTGTCATTCAAACCACCGATATTCACAGCAATCTTACCATCCAGGACTTCCTCCGGATCAGGTAAACGCAGGTTTTTCAGAAATTCCAGAAAAGGAATGGCGGTTCCCTCACCCAGACACCCCTTCAGCAGTTCCATACAGGCAATTGAACCTGATGTGTCTCCCACTGGCGCTTCCCCCAATAACTGACAGGAAGCCAGTAATGTTGCCACAAAATCCCAGGAGCGCGGGCTGGCAAATGCATAGGGATCGGAATCAGGAGCAGTATGCAATGAATTGGGTGACCTTTTAAGAAAAGCCGATACCTTGAGCTTCCACTCAGGTAGCAGTTCAGCGTGAGCCTGTGGATCGATCTCCGGCATTTCTGCTGTGGGGAAGCCACTTTCCAGCGCAGACAGATAGGTTTCCGCCGGCAGATCCCACTGCAAGTGGACAAAGCGATTGCGCAAAGGCGGTGACAGTTCCCACCCTCCGGTCATCAGATCCGGCGGATTGGCCGCCGCAACGATACGCACCTGAGGAGGAAGTGGATGAAAGCCTACTTTGCGTTCAAGTACCACCCGCAGCAGGGCTGCCTGTACCGAAGGTGGAGCGGTAGTCAGCTCATCCAGGAAAAGCAGGCCGTTGCCGTTCTCTTCAAACCGGTTGATCCACTCCGGGATAGCGTAATGCACCTTCCCTTCATGGTGCACCGGTAAGCCGGAAAAATCGGTCGGATCGTGAATAGATGCGATCAGGGTGAGCACCGGAAAGTCAGGGCTTGCCAGCCCTTCCATAAAGCTGGACTTACCTACGCCGGGCCTGCCCCACAACAGAACGGGGATCCCGATCTGCCCGGGTTTCAGGCCGGGAGTCTGGAGCGCGATAAGTAAAGCACGGGCGCCGGTGGGATAGTTTTTCATAGCAGGTAAATTAATTACAATATTTGAACCACAGGAATGAGAGCAATATCAATACGGCCATTATCAGCAGCAGACCGTTCTTTTCCTCTTTATGTTCCGTTTCTACGCTTGTTTCCCTGTCTTTGGCTTCTAACTGCTGCAGCGCCAGGTCTGCTAATTGTGTGACCTCCTCTTCACCGGTATCCTTCATTTTCTGTAGCAACTGTTCGTTTTCCGGCCAGGGGAGCTTGGCCAAACCAGGAACCAGTTCTTTTTGGGTAGAAACACTTTCTTTTCTAACCTCATCGACCAGCCGGTTTGCCAGTTCTATATCCTGGTTTTTCCAGAGAATATGAACCATGGCCCGTGCTGCCATCGATCGTAATCGATGATCTTCATGTTGCTGCATACGTGCTATCGGTGCGATCATTTCCGGGTCAAAATGCCGGTCTATCATCGCACATAAAGCAGGATCTGCCGATACGGAGGCATTAATAATACCTTCCTCCAGAAAAAAGACGATCAGTTTCAACTCCTTAACGCCACCGTATTTCCCTAAAAAAGGCAATGCAGCACTCTGAAGCGCCTGGTTCCGGATTACTTCCATAGATCTGATTACCTGTCCATTGATCCGGGAATCCGCTTTTTCGATAAGCAGATCAAAGAAACATTCGTATACGAGCTTGTCTTTAGTTCTACCATTAATACGATACAACAAGGCCAGGAGTTCCTCCGCTTCGGGTAAAAGATGGGGCGCCTGAAGATTGCGATATTGAAACAACACATTTCTAATATCATCGATGTGGAAGAGCTGTTGGAAAGCTTTTTTTAAATGGACGGCCATCTCTTCTTTACCGACACCGGCTTTTGAAAGACCTTCAAATGCGGCGGTTCCGATCGCTGCATCATCGCCAACTAATGCTTCAAATACAATGCTGCGGGCCCGTTCATCCGGATATTGTGCAAGTGATCTTATCAGATACGCTCCTGCTTTCCCACGAGTCAGTCTGTGTCGCTTATAATACCGTAGTAATTGTTCCAGTATCTCCTGACTTTGGTAAAATGATAAGCCGTATAAAGGCAACCAGTCGTCCTTACCATCTCGGATGGTTACTAGTTGACGGAGCAGATGAGGAGGCAATAGCGCAGATCGGTAATGTCCGAGTACACCGATCAACGCCTCATGGTAATCTGTAAGATCATAAAATTCCAGAAACTGAAACAGAATAGGTTCCGCCAGACGAAAATTATCTTCATTGAAGGGCGAGGGCGATCTCTTCAACAGCTCTTCCGGGGAGGATAACAATTGGTATACCCATTTTAGTTTATCTTCTGCCCCCTGTTCTTTAAGCTCCCAAAGATATCGTACCCATTGATCATCGATATGGTCCCGGCTGACCATTTCATCGAATGTAGGGGCTGTCCTCAGGCGCTCCATTTGCAGGCGGACTTCCTGCCAGGGATCCTGCTGAACTATACCTACGGCCACAAGTGGCAGATAGAAGCGGATTTGGGCAAAATGCTGTTTTATTTCCTCCAACACATATTCGGCATCCTTCCCAATAGTCATGGCCACCGCTTCCCAGGGTAGTTCCAGAATATGACTGACCGCCGACTTCACTTCTCCAAAGGCCGTGTGGGTGACCTCAATGTCATACAGTCCCCCTTCTACCTCGTATTGAATGGTGGTGCTGATGATAAACTGGTCAGGGATGACATGGGGCATGGTCTACCTTTTATCAATTGATCGGAAAAGGATCTGTTACTTTGTTTTTTGCTTTTCGCAATTTAGCAAATTCTTTCTGTAAACTTCTGCACAGCACCTTTCCAACAAAACAATCACATTAAGATTTCACCTACTTATTTCTGCAAAAAAAGTGCCAAATATAACATCCCGAGCGCAGCGTACACCTAAGTGTCGGGAAAGATCGGCCAAAAGTATCCCTCCCATCTTAGCAGCTTAAAACATGTTGAAGTATCCCAGCCCGTCACGAAAGATGAGCCTGCGAACAAAGACGCATGCAAATCACCACGCTTTACCATTCATTAAAAACTATTGTATGCCTCTTCGGCCGCTTTCCTGACGTGAGAATTCTTATCGTTTCTTAATAAGGTTACAGCTTCTATCACCTGGGGAGAGCGGAAATGTCGAAGCCCTCTTACGACAGCGAACCTCACAAGGTGATGATCATGATCTACCTGTGACAACAAGAATGGTAGGGCTTGTTCATCCGGAGCATTTTCCAAAACGTACATCAGCGTGACCATGATCTTGATGTGCAGCCAGGATTGTTCTATCTTCCAGATGGCCATCAGGGGCGCAACGGCTTCAGGTAAAGTTTTCTGTTGAGCCGCATCTCTGACGATCGCCAGGGCTTTTTGTCTCACTGCGGGCACATCATCTTCCAGCAACCTGACGATCTCCCGAAAATCAGCTGCCTCTCCGATGGCGAGCAGTTCCAGGGTCCTTTCTCTGATTTCCGGATCGCTATGCCTGAGATAGGGATACAATCGGGTAAAAGCGTTTTCATTTTTCCGTCGGGTGAGCAGTTCCCGGATATTCTGCCCAAGATCCTGCTGATCGTCAGCGATACTTTCGCAATCCCAGATGAAGATCGATATAAGTTCGTCGGCGGTGGGCAGTAGCGCTGTGTCCTCGATCTGATCTAAGGTGTTCAAAGCGCATTTTACGTGCCGTTTTGATCTTTTTTCCCGGATCACCCGCAGCAGATGCGGCAACAGATCTACTTCGGAATAACCGTTTGTGTGCAAAGCAGCAAAGGCTTCCAATGCCGAATTGGAATTAATGCCGGTCATAAGATCGAGAAATGCGGCATTTACCTCCGGGCCATTATAGGGCTTGAGGGCGATGATCCAGGGCTCCCAGTCTATGCCTTCTATCTGTCGCTTTTCGTGGTAAAATTTCAGTAGGAATGCCCTGATTGCATCATCCTGGTAATTGCCGAGCGCCGTCAATATGCGATTTCGATATCTGGCGTAATGTTTATCTACCAGATGGGTCGTAAGTAATAACCTGGAGTTTTCCGTTTGATAATGCCCGATATCTTGATAGCAAAGGAGGATCAACGATTCACTGTCCAACACATTTAATACCACGTGGAGCAGCGGTTCGAATATCATTTCCTTGGTCTCCCCTATCCGATGCAACAGGAATTCGGAAAAGCCTTGGGTATTAATATGAATAAATTCCGCAGCCAGTGAGAGGACTCCCTGCTTTTCCGGATCCTGATGAAGTTGCCGGATCTGTCTGGTCCATGCATTCGGTAAAGGTTGTTGATTATCCGGCTGCTCGGATAGTTTATGATTCAGTGTGGTAGTCTCCCGGTAAATTGCCTTCCACTGTTCTTCCTCCATATATCCCAAAGCAGCAATGGGCGTCAGATAGCGCAACAGCAATTCATATGACTTTAGCTTTTCGGCGATGCGACCGGCCGCACTTCCTGCGATCAACTGTTGTGCTTCGGCCGGCAGCGCTAGAAAGTGATTTTCCAGATGAACAATTTCGCCGTAGGCATTGACATACAGGACAAACTGACAACTTGTCCCTTCTAATTCTACAGTAAGCGGACAGCCTTTTGTAATTCCCGGGTTGTCAGTAGTCATATCATCTTATTTGTACATAGCTACCTCCACATCATTTTTGCCCTGTGCCCCCGGTCTGCTTGTACCATCCCGAATGTATTGTTCCATCAAGGTCGTCAGCCGGGCGGTAACTTCCGGCTCCTCTGCGGCCAAATTATGCTGCTCTGAAGGATCTGCCACGATGTCATACAACTGCACCGAAGGTAAGTTCATCTTTCTCGCTTCTTCCGGACGCGGCGCACTCCATCCGCCCGAACCGGGGCAGAAATTGAGTTTCCATTTGCCCTGACGAATGGCAAAGCTGCCGTTGATGGAATGATGTACCGTGGCCTCCCGCACCGGTTCATTTTTTCCACCACTTAACACCGGCAATAGGTTTACACTGTCCTCACCCTCGCCCATTGTCAGGCTGTCGCCTACAATTGCTGCACAACTGGCCATCAGGTCGGTAAGGCAAACGGTTCCTTCGTACCGGCTGTTCTGTGGTATCATCGCCGGCCATTGCGCCAGGAACGGTATACGGTGCCCGCCTTCAAAAATATCTGCCTTATTACCCCGGAATATACCACTGGGATCGTGTCCGAAAGCAGCCAGTTCTTCAAAATCGGCCATCGGAGAACAACCATTATCACTGGTAAAGATCAGTAGTGTATTATCGGTGATGCCCAGTTCGTCCAGGCTCGCACGGATCTGTCCGACCACGTCATCTACCATGAGCACAAAATCACCGTAGGCGTTGGTACCGCTCTTACCCTGGTATTCGGCGGTGGGCAGAATTGGTGTATGTGGTGCCGGCAAAGGAAAATAGAGGAAAAAGGGTTGCCCGGTTTGCGACCGGTCTCTAATATAGCTCACAGCCTTTTCGGTCAGTACCGGCAATACTTCTTCATGTTTAAAATCATTACCCACCGGGCCTTTGCGCCAGAAAGCCTTTCCTGTCATAGCTTCTATCGTATCAATGGCAGTCGCAGTGATCCGGTCATCCTGAATGTAGACGTAAGGCGGAATATCCAGCGAGGCGGTAATGCCGTAGAAATAGTCAAAACCCAGCTCGTTTGGTCCGCCGGCGATGGGCAAGGTCATATCTATCTGCCCGGTACTGTCTTTGCCCCAGCCAAGCCCCAGGTGCCATTTGCCGATACAGGCGGTATGGTAATTTTTTGCTTTCAGCAGATCGGCCACCGTCTGACGGTCCGATGGAATAAGCGGTGGATCCCAACTCCAGCTCACACCGTTTTGCAGACTGCTCCGCCAGGCATATCTGCCGGTAAGTATCCCGTAACGCGTGGGGGTGCAAACGGCCGATCCGCTGTGAGCGTCGGTAAAGGTCATACCACTATGTGCCAGCGCATCGATGTTGGGAGTAGTGAAGGCGGCACTGTCATTCAGCGCCGATACATCCCCGTAACCCAGGTCATCGGCCAGGATGTAAATGATATTGGGAAATTGCGGTTCTGTTGGTGCAGCATTTTGACAACTTTGGAAGAACAGCACAACAGCTAAAGATAATAGTGCGAAGTAAGGTTTGAACATGGTGAACATTGAGATAGATGGTTATGGATATTAGAATATGTTTAAAGGTATCGAAAAGATCAGATACCCGGTTTTGTACATTTCATGACCAGCCGGACGATAATTGCCCACAACTTACAAATAACCGTTATCTTATTGCTTATTTGTTAAACACCTGACTCCATTATGGAACATTCAAATGTTGAGGCTACCCGCAACTCCAGCACTTTTTCCCTGCAATATGATGTCAGCATTGAGATAAATGCCGAACCGGAGACGATCTGGCCTTATCTCGTAAATGCCGCCGATTATCCCAACTGGAATTCTACCGTCGACCGGGTGGAAGGCGAGATCGCCGAGGGAGAAAAGATCAAGGTCTTCGCCAAGATCAGTCCCAACCGGGCATTTCCCGTAGTGGTATCACATCTGGAGCCTCCGAAAAAAATGGTTTGGACCGGTGGAATGCCCCTGGGCTTGTTCAAAGGTGTACGCACCTTCTTACTCACGCCCGGTGCCGATGGCAATACCACAGTAAGCATGTCCGAGCAATTTACCGGCCTGATGGTGCCCCTAATGGCCGGTTCCATGCCGGATCTACGTCCTGCTTTTATCGGTTTTGCTGCTGATCTGAAAACGGTGGCGGAAGGGAAGGTGAGTTAAGAAGGGTTGAACAATAAAACTCACCCGCCAAAACAGTGTGCTCCTGCATCTATACCTGTTATCCGATCATATATTGAGCACCTGACATGAACAGAACACTACTTGTTGCCGGATGCATCTGTTATTCGGCATTTTCCCTTTTTGCCCAGCCCCAGTCCGATCTTGCCTACCACTACCCTATCCATTTTTCGAGTTATGAAAAAGGAGAAGGGCCAGTGATCGTGATCGACGGGGCACATAATAATTATCATACCTACGAAGGCGGTTTTCGGCCCTTTGCCCTTTTACTGGAAGAAGATGGCTATCGGGTGCAGTCCGGAAAAGAAAAGTTTTCCAATGACTATTTGAAGCAATGCAACATCCTTGTTATTGCGAATCCGCTGAGTGAAGATGATACCCACGGCTGGATCAAACCTAATCCCCCGGCCTTCAGCTCGGATGAAGTGGCAGCGTTGAAAAGCTGGGTTAGCGAAGGCGGTAGTCTGCTACTGATCGCTGATCATATGCCTTTCCCCGGAGCTGCTTCCAATATAGCGGAAGCTTTTGGCTTTCATTTCAGCAACGGTTTTGCCATGGCGGACCAACAACAATTCCCCCCTTCCAACTTTGATCGCTCAAGCGGCACCTTACACGAAAATGCCATCACGGAGGGGAGTAGCGCCGATGAAAGGATCGACCATATCGCCTCTTTCACCGGTTCGGCATTTCAAAGTCCGGAAGGCGCTATGCCCATACTGAGTTTCGGGAAGGATCACCGCTCACTGGAACCCGACACGGCCTGGAGATTCCATCCGGATACTCCGGCGGTACCGCTGGAAGGCTGGCAACAAGGCGCCGCTTTAAACTTCGGAAAAGGGCGGATCGTGGTGTACGGTGAGGCAGCCATGCTGACCGCGCAAATTGCGCAGAGCAGGCAGGGGCCATTTAAGATCGGTTTTAATCATCCACAGGCCGACCAGAATGCACAACTGGTGCTGAATACCATCCATTGGCTGGACCATGCCATCTCCCTACAAGCCGGAAAAAAAACAAAGTCTTTGCTTTCGGTAGAACAGATCTCCCTACCTTCCGAATTCTTGGAAGAATGGCGTGAGTTGTATGTCCATTTGCCGGCCTCTTATGACACTACCAGTCGGGATTATCCTCTACTGGTTGTTCTGGATGCGGATTATCGTTTCAGCGTCACTTTTGGTATTATCGACTATATGTCTTACTGGCAGGGCCTTCCGGAAATGATCCTGCTCGGTATCCCGAATATTGACCGGGAAGGTCGGAGGCAGAACCTGCTGCCCACAGCTTACGGAGGTGAAGCTGATCAGTTCCTGCTGTTTCTCAGAGAAGAAGTTCTGCCTTATATCGAGGAACATTACCGGGTATCTTCACAAAGAGTGTTGATCGGTCACTCGCACGCAGGCGTGTTTACCGCCTATACCCTGCTCACTCAACCGGATCTGTTCCAGGGATACATTGCGGCCGATCCCAGTCTGGAAGGCCTGATCCCTCTGGAGAAGGAGCAACTGGCTAAAAGCTATCCGGGAAAAAAGCTCTACATCAGTTCTTCCGATGTTGGTTCCGGCCTGGCTCCGGAAATTGTCAGATCCCATTTGGACGGCATCAGGGGCTTTCAGGAATATTTGGAGCAAATGTCACCGCGGGGGCTTGCCTGGAAATTTAGTCATATTGCCGATGATCATGGCAATGCCTATATGCAGAGTGCAAGTGAGGGCTTACGCTTTGTGTTTAAGTGAGGAGGTTGACGTTGGGATTTATAGATATTGGGAGGTTTGGAGGCGAACGCATAATTTTGTTGACAATCTTCTAATCACCTGGACGCTTCCTTCCCACCAGCAGCAGACACTCCGGTAATCCGTGCATAGGAGCCCCTTCCCAATCACCGACATGTTCCCCAAATTCGGCCGTATCGATCAATTCGCAACCGGCTTTTAAGATAGCCTGAATGAAGTCGCTAACCGTCCAGTGAAATTCGTAGCTTGCAAGTCCGCCATCCTCCCGGCTGAGAATATCGTCGGTATACTTGAATACAAAAGGACCGCGATCGTAATAATCGTAAGCCACTTCCAGTTTATCGGTCCCATCCCGCCAAATACGACGGAACGGATGATATTCATTCACCATAAAAATACCGCCCAGCTTGAGTATCCGGACTGCCTCCCGGTAATATTGCTCCAGTTCAGCCACCCAAACGGCTACGTGCCCGCCGGTATAGACCAGATCGAAATGATCGTTCTCCAAGGCTTCCAGCCGGCATACATCCGATGGTACAAAGCGGATATTCAGGTTCAGCTCTTTTGCCCTGGCGGCGGCAATATCGAGTTGCTGATGAGAAATATCCACGGAGGTCACCTGTGCCCCCAGACCGGCCAGGGCAAAAACCGCCAGGTTATCACCGCTGCCCAGCACAGCTACCCGTTTTCCGCGAATATGCTGGAAGTATTTTAATTCTTCAGTGACAAACACCAGTTCCGGCGAGTCGACGCAGTTTCGCCAGGTACCCCTGCGATCGTGCATGGCTTTCCAGTTGGAGGCCGCAGCCTCCCACCGCTTCTGATTTGATTGATGGTAAGGATTCATATTCCCATAAAGCAGCTTCTGTGAAAAATGGTTCCGCATTTTGGTGAAAGCTTGTATCTTCCGCCAAACACAATACTAGTATGAAATATCTCTTTCTTTTTGCTGCGCTACTGCTCATGGTTATGCAGTTACCAGCGCAGGTACCGGGCTTTTTCCCGGATCATCAGTCCAGACAACAAACCATAGAAGAGTTGTTGGTAGAACTTCCAAAGTCAGAACGTTTTCGCGAGCATTTGCAGGAGTTGACCAAACTCCCCCACCGCGCCGGCTCTCCGGCCAATAAGGCCGTAGCCGATTATATCCAGAAAGTCATGGCGGATGCCGGACTGGACGCTGTACAATATCCCTACGATGTCTACCTGCCGACTGGCCCGGGGCAGATTGCCATTGAGCTGGTTACGCCCATCCGCTTACCGCTAAACAATCAGGAATATATCCTCACGGAAGATCCTTTCTCCCAACAGGAAGTTGGCCCGGGTTGGAATTCCTATTCCGGTTCCGGCGATGTAACGGCCGAGGTAGTCTATGCCAATTACGGCACCAAGGAAGATTTCGAGAAGCTAGCCGATCTGGGTGTCTCGGTAGAAGGAAAGATCGTAATGGCGCGCTATGGTGGAAATTTCCGGGGCTATAAAGCCAAGTTTGCCGAAGCGGCCGGTGCTGCCGGGCTCATCATTTATACCGATCCGGAAGACTCCGGTTATATGCGGGGGCTGGTCTATCCCGAGGGCGGCAATTTCAGTGAGAGTACCATCCAGCGGGGTTCAGTACTGACCCTGGATTACAGCGGTGATCCGCTTACGCCTTTCGAACCGGCACTGCCGGTAGACGGCACTACCAAAGTAAAGCGTCTCGATCCGAAAGAAGTTGCTTTTCATACCATTCCCGTGACTCCCATCCCTTACGGATCGGCCAAAGAGATCCTCGGTCGGATGAAAGGAGCGGCGGTGCCCGGTGCCTGGCAGGGTGGTCTGCCCTTTACTTATCGCCTCACCGGTGGCCCGGAATTGAAAGTGCGCCTGATGGTTAAACAGGATATGGAAATGGCACGCATCCAAAACGTTGTCGGCACCCTGGAAGGTAGCACCAACCCGGACGAGTGGATCATCATGGGTTCGCACTACGACGCCTGGGTACACGGTGCCAGCGATCCCAACAGCGGTACGGCTATGCTGCTGTGCGTGGCGGAAGCCCTGGGTAAACTCGCCAAACAGGGATATCGCCCCCAACGTACCATCAAGATCGCTCACTGGGACGCAGAAGAGCACGGTATCATCGGCTCCGTGGAATGGGTAGAACAGTTCAAGGACGAACTAACCAGCAATGCCATTGCCTATTTCAATGCCGACGGTGCCTGCTCCGGGCTGAATTTCGGTGGTTCTTCGGCCCCTTCGTTGAAGGGCCTGCTGATAGATGCGACTAAAGTAGTTCCTTATGCCGATCAGGATATCAGCGTGTATGATCATTGGGTATCCCGCCTGGATGATAAAAGCAAAGGGCCGCGGATCGGAAATCTGGGAGGTGGTTCGGACCACCTGGGTTTTTATGCGCACCTGGGTATTCCCAGTCTGGGGGCCGGCATGCACGGGCCTACGCTTTACCATTCGGCTTACGACGATTTCCACTGGTATAAGACTTTTGCCGATCCGGAGTTTCAGAGTGGACCTACGGTAGCCAAAGTATTCGGCATTATGTCGCTGCGTCTGGCCAATTCAGATATATTACCGCTGGATATCGGTCGCTATGGCACCGATCTCACTACCCATATCCGTAACGCGGAGAAAAGCATCAATTCCTACGCGCCGGATTACAAGGTGTCCAAGCTACTTACTACAGTTGACCAATTGGCGGAAAGTGCAGCTACCTACGAGCAATTAGTTAAAGAACAGATCGCTAAGGGTAAGCTAAAAGGTAATAAGTTAAAACAGCTTAACGCCTTACTGATCGGTTTGGACCGGGCCTTTATCGATGAGCACGGCATGGCTTACGGCAATTGGTTCCGCTCGCTGTATGCCTCTTCCGATCCCTACAGCGGTTATGCTTCCTGGATGCTGCCGGGCTTGCTGTATGAAGCGTCTTTGAAATCCACTAAAGCGCTCCCCGATCTGGAAAAACGTTATCTGGCGGCATTTGAGCACCTGAATAAAGATATTCTGAAGATGATCGCGATCCTGAAATAGATTCGAGCCATCTCAAATATTAAACAGCACCGTAAGAGCTTAAAAATAGCACCTTCCCATATCAAAAACCGTTACCGGTTGCCGGTTAATCAGTTGATAAACTGGTAATCGACAACTGGCAACGGTCTGCTTCTAAAACCTAAGCCCTTAAAAGCTTACTACTCCTCTAAAAGTTAGATGATCCAGGCTGATCTAATTGATACTGATCACAAAATCAGCCTCCACATCCGTTTCTCCCGTACTGCAGGGATCTGAAGCCGTTTTGGTCGGTTCGTGCTTGAGTAAGATGGTAAATGTACCCGTGCCGGCGGCTCCTGTTTGTAGCGTACTGGACAAACCCAGGGGATTACCATTTACATCCTGATCCTTGATCGTAACGCTCACATCACCGATAGATACTTCGTAGCAAACCAAATGAGCGTCGGCCTCTTCCATTACCTCTTCGGTTATGAACTCCGGATTAGCGGCATCCGAGCGATCAATGAATTCCACACTGAGATCGTAAGCCGTATTCGCCGCAAGGCTGATCTCATCTACAATGGGTGCGTTACCACCAGGGCCATCCTCATCGGAAAAAACAAAAGATTCGGTCGTGCCGCCGGCCACTGGGGTAAAATCCAGTTGTACCGTAGTAATCACTTCCTGATCCGTCGGTACATCCGTATCGTCATCGTCTTTCTGACAGGCGGTTACACTCAACAGGCCTGCGCCCAAAATTCCAAAAGTGAAAAGCTTGATTATATTTTTCATGAATAGTATTGCTTGTAGTCCGAAACTCACCGGTCAATAGTCTGCTACCAACAGCGTCTGACCTGGTTCGGACAAGTGTTTATAAATGATTAAAAAATTAAAAAGGCAGCTTGATTCGCAAGGATATGTTCCGCCCCGGCTCATCCGTAAAGTACCGGAAGCGATTCAGGTAATCCCGATAGCGAACATTAGCCAGATTAAACACCGCCAGTCCGATCTGAAGCGGCTGTTGGCCTAAAAGGAAAGTTTTTCCCGCCTCAAGGTCGATCAGAAAATAGCCCGCCGGTGCCGGAGCGTAATCTCCCTTTTCCGGAGTGCGGGTTTGCCGGAAGACCCTTTGCAGACTCAATTGAACAAAAGATTCCGATTTTCCGCCTTCTACCGCATCGGCCGCGCCATAACGCAGCGATGTGGATGCCCGGTCGGCCGGCATAAAAACCAAAAAATCTCCCAGATCACGATTCCAGCCCCTTACAAGTGAGGTCTGTCCGGACCATTGCCAGTGTTCATTCCATTTCCAGGCAAAACTGGCATCCAGACCACTGATCCGGGCCATGGCCTGTTTGTAAACAAAGGCAGGGAAGGCTCCCCGGATGGTTAGTTCCGGTTGATCACGAGGCTCCAGGAAGATGTAATTATCGATCAGATTGTAATACAGGTTCAACCGGGCCTGTAAGGGAAGTTCCTCCGGCAGCCATTCCCATCCGAGGTTGGTATTCAGGGCCCGTTCCGGCATCAGATCAGGATTCCCTTGTTCATAGGAAGCGGAACCATGATGCACGCCTTCACTGTAGAGTTCGTTGACGTGCGGAGCCCGCCAGGCCGTGCCCATGCTCAGTCGCAGTTTCCAGTCTGTATGTTTATACAGAAGGCCCAAAGCCCCGGAAAAATTGGAAAAATCGAGCTGTTGTCCGATCGTATCCTGTCCTTGACGCCCCACGTCCATTTGCCGGAGATCATAGCGCAGGCCGGCCTCCAATTCAAAAGGAGACGGATAGTGCCTCCAGCGTTCGGCCCAGTAGGCTCCGGCCGTCAGACTTTCGTAATTGGGTATCAAAGCACCGCGATCTGTCGTGTTCACCTGCCGGATCACCTGTACACCCAGGTTCCCGCTCAGATTGGCGATTGGTTTGTGTTCCCAGTTCAATTCTCCGCTATGAGTAGTTACTTCGAACTCGATCTCCGGATCTTCCAGGCCATCCGGTACCTGGCCGTATCCGCTGTGGGCATCGAACTCCTGCCGGCGGTTGAACTGACGGGCATATTGCAGCGTGAGTGTTCCGATCTCTCCAGTTTTATAGCCTACCTTCGACTTAAAGAGTTCATGACCGATACGCTGTAACGGCCGTTCCAGTTCATAGGTAAAACTTCCGGTTTCCAATGGTTCCCCCCTATCCAGGGCATTCTGCAGGTCCGTCAGGTTACCGATATGAGCACCGGAAAAGATGCCCAGCTTAGAGAAGAAATTACTGTAGTATAGTTCGGCTGACCAGCGTCCCTTCTGCGTACCCACAGCCCAGGAGTAATTGGTTTCCGACAGGCCGGTATTGTCCAGATAATAATCGGGTGAACGCATATTTCCTCCTCTTTTCACCGTACCCTGGATGCGGGCACTGATCGGGAGTTTGTTCCCAATCTGGGTTTCCAGTATACCTGACGCCAGCCCGGTCCGTCCCTGACTAAATCCCGCCAGATTCAGTTCGCCGTGCCAGCCACCGGTAGCAGGTAACGCTTTAGGCTCCACCAGAATAACTCCCCCCAGGGCATCGGCACCATATCGCAGGCTGCCAGCGCCTCTGATCACGCTCAATTTTTCCGCCACAAAAGGATCGATCTCCGGGGCGTGTTCCAGCCCCCATTGCTGGCCCTCCAGACGAACTCCGTTGTTCATGATCAACACCCTTTGCCCCTGCATGCCCTGGACCATCGGCTTGGCGATGGAAGAACCCGTTTTCAGCGTGTTTACCCCGGGCAATTTTTGCAGGCTTTCACCCAGGTTCAGCCCCTGGGTTGCCTCCAAAGCTTCGCCACTCAACTGTTCTTCACCACTTATCGCCTGCATCCGGATGGCTTCGGCCTTCACCTCTACCGTGCCCAGTTCGAGTGCGTGCGGGTGCAAGTGAAAATCCTGAAAAACTTGTCCGGCATTGATATTCAGCGTATGTTCGGCGTGATTGCAATCCACCCGGCTACAAACCACAGTATAATCTCCGGCACAGATATCGGTCAGTGTATACCGTCCATTTTCGTCAGAAACCGTACCTATATTGGCACTTTCAATGACGATATTGGCATAAGGCATCGGTTCACCGGTTTCTGCATTCAGGACCCGCCCGGTAAGCACGAGATTGCAAGTTTGCTGTGCCGACGTCTGTAAAGGAAGTCCAAACAGCAATGTTAACATCCCCACTATTAGCCCGGGAATGTTACTACCTGCTATAGTTTTCATAATTATTGACAATTGACTGGACGCAAGCTGACAAGAATAATCCGACCGGTAAAACCGATCTGTAGCGGCCTTAGTTACTTCCAAAAAAGTAGTAGGCAGCACATTTCGAGACAACTTGCTTGCATTGATCATACCTGATCAGAACTGATCATGCTCAGAAAGCCTGTTCAGTCCTTCAATCAAGGATAAACCATCAAAATTCATAAAATGGAAAAGAAGGAAATAATGCGTTAGGCCGGAATCGGGGGCGCGCGGGAACTTCGGGTAGAGAAAATTCGCTTGGGCAGCGCTGAACTGTTCACAGCCAGAGGCCCTCCCAGATCCCATCCGGGAATATGTAATTCGGAAAGGGTTAATTGCCCGTTGTAATGTGAAAAGTGAAAAGTACAAATGTAGCAATGATCAAAGGCATAGCTCTGATCGTGGATATGGATCTGACCGTGTTCGCTGTCACAGTGTACCAGCGGCCGGTGTTCTTCCGACCAGTTGTGCCACGACTGAAGAACCATCGGCAAAGCCAGGATGGTCACCAGCACATAAGTAGCAAAAATACGGTATGTGAACAGCTTTCTCAATAGATGGGAATGCCTTTATTTGTACTAACACAAATATATAAAGTTTGTTTTACAGAGAAAGTCTGAAAACCAGAAGTCCGTTAAAGACAGGCCCATTTACTGAAAAACGGATTCTTTGACGGATGGCCGACAACTCGCACACACCTATTCCGTTCCGATGCTTACCCGCCGCCTTACTTCCTGGTAGTGATCATCCATTTCACCATCACCATCCCAATCGCGTATTCCCATGAAATAGAGCAGGCCTTTTTCATAGGAGATCAGATACTGAAAGCTCTGCTTGGACTCGATCATCATGAGCGTATCACCCATAATGTTCCAGATACCCCGGCTAACATCCATGACGGAATCACGCCGGTCACGGCGTTCGATCCGGTATTTATGGTCCTTTTCAAAATAGGAAACCGGGGGAGAAACACTAAATACATTCCTCCAGTCGCCTTCATTGATCTGAAACACATAGTTGGAATCGGCTACGTTCTCAGCAGAATTTACTTCCACATACATAGATACCGCTTCCCAGGTACCGGGTAAGATCTCTTCGTAGGCAGGAATTCCCTCATCCTTCGGCAGGTCAGTTGAAGCCTCTCCACAGGCATAAAAAGAAAAGGCCAGCAATCCAATGGCCCAAAGAACTGATCGGCTACTCATGCTTGTTGTATTTGCGCTCTCGAAAGAATAGGACGCAAAAATAGAGTTTAAATAGAAATCTCCGGAGAAATTATTTTCAGAGGTGGTGGAGTGCCAAACGGAAAGAAGGAGTGAAAGGGAGAAGAGGAGACTGGGTGACAGGAATTATTCACCGGTCCTTTTGTCACCCAGTCTCTAAAACGCTTTATGATCAGGTCTGCTATTATGAGCCGGAACGACCATTGATATCACCGGAACCGGAGATCCGGGAGCTGATGCGCGGGCGGCCCTTGTAATTGACATCGCCGGAGCCGGAAATGCGCACTTCCAGGTCTTCTCTTACATCCACATCACAGTCACCGCTACCGGAGATCTGTACTTTACAGGATTCACTGTTCAGTTCATAGGCTTCCACATTACCACTGCCGGAAATATGCACCTCATGGCGCCCCGTGGTACCTCTCAGTTTGATATTGCCCGATCCACTGATGTGGGAATCAATGGAAGCGGACTCCACTTCCAAACGGATATCGCCGGAGCCGGAGATGCTCACATCCATGTCTTCTACTCCTGTAAAGCGGCTTTCGCTGGTAATACTGCCTGAGCCGCTTACGCGTAGTCCACGCAAACTAGGAAGGGTAATGTACACCTTCATACCGTCATAACGGCGCACTGAACGATCAAAACCGATGGTCCAGGCGTCATCAGAGACTTCCCGCTTGAGATTATCTATGATATTTTCCTGAGCTTCAACTTCTACAGATTGTGGGCTGCCCTGACGAATGTATACTTTGGCATTATTTGTCAGGCGGATAGCAGAAAAGTCATCCAGATCCAGTGTCCGTTTCACGACGGGGCCTTCTCCGCTGATGCCGTTTTTCCACCAGTTCTGCGCCTGTGTATTGAAGCTGAATAGCAACATTATGCCAAAAATTACAGCAAGGTTTTTCATAACAACTATTTTACGAATTGATAAATATGTGTGTATCGTTTGTAGGTCAGTAGCCGAAAATACGACTCCCGGTCCATATCTATGATGTAAGACGAAAGGCATTCCCCCTAAGTTACAACCGAAAAGATAGAAGAAAGGCATTCTACAGACCAACGACCGGGATTATCGGACAGTCGTCCCGTCCGGGCCGAACTTGAAATCGAATAACAGGAAGCCGGACGAATGCTTATTTGATACTACTGGATGTTGGGATATTGGGACGTTGGGATATTGGGATATTGGGATCTTGGGATGTTGGGACTTTAGATGAATCACAAGATCCTTGTGTCTAAACGGGAGTGTCCAGTCAACTGTGTCTCCTTCTTGGTGTATCGAGAGTAAAATTTTGATTTTCAATATTTTACTTGACTCGTGAGCACATCAAAACACGAACACATGAACACTCTCGTCCAAACTTTCAAATGTCCAGTAGTGTATGCTTATATTTGTCCGCCCTTTAATTCGGTTATCCCGATAATTTCCAATCTGATTAAACTAATATGAAGCACTCATTAATTTTATCCGGTCTCCTCCTTCTTTTTCTTTCAGCCTGCAATCAGATGGGGAGCAACAAAAAGATCGCTGAACTACCGGCACTCACCGGACAGGGCTTTCAGGTGGTGGTAGAGATCCCGGCCGGTACCAACAAAAAAATTGAGTTTCAGAAAGACAGTAAAAAATTTGAAGCCGAACTCATCGACGGCAAGGAACGCATGGTCCATTTCCTCCCCTATCCCGGCAATTACGGCTTTATTCCTTCTACCCTGATGGACGAAAAGCAGGGAGGTGACGGCGATCCGCTCGACGTATTGCTCATTGCCGAAAGTCTGCCCACCGGCAGTATCGTGGAAGCCATTCCCATCGGCACGCTGCGGCTGGAAGATCGGGGCGAGCTGGATACCAAGATCATCGCCGTTCCGCTGGATTCCAGTCTGCGCGTTTTCCCGGCCTCCGATTTTCAGGATCTTCTAATGGAATACGATCCGGCTAAAAGGATCATTGAAGAATGGTTCCTCTATTATAAAGGCTACGGACAAACCCGGTTGATCGGCTGGGAAGATGAAAAGTATGCCTGGCGGGAGATCGAACGGTGGACGGTAAACTAATCCCTTCTTCAGGCGTTTCATCATAGATCCGAAGCATCGCATTCAACACCCAACTTGGCCTAGATGAAGGTTTGTTTTCAACCGTCCTGTTCTCCTGATTTCCATTCAATCGATGGAACCGATATTTCGTTAGCCCAATCAGGCTATTCTTTCAGTTGGTACACCGACTTTGCCGAAGTCCCGGAAGCCTACTGGCTCACGGCGGCAGCCTCGGGAGACTTTTTCCTTAGCAAAAATTATCTGCAACTTCTGGCGGAGTGTCCTCCGCAGGGTGTGGAGTCCGTATATCTGCTCTTTTGCAAAAATGAACGGCCGGTGGGGATCGCCTACGGCCAATTGGTTGAATTTCGGGCCAATGAGCATATTCGTCCGTCGGATCAAGGTTTCGTCTGGTGGAAAAAGCAGCTTGCCCGCCGGCTCCGATTCCGTTTACTGGTAGCGGGTAACATGCTACTCACCGGGCAGCATGCTTATTTTTTCACGGAAACGGCCGAAGCAATATCCGGTAAACTGTTGCAGGAAGCACTTCAACACACCGCGAAACAGGTACGATTCCAGGGGGGGAGTATCGAGGGTATCCTGGTAAAGGATCTGTCTCCTGACCTGCCCGTCATTCCCGCTTTAAGTGGGTCCGGAGGGTTCCGGGAGCTCAGCTTTCAACCCAATATGATCTTTTCTGTATCCCCGGATTGGGAGCGACAGGAAGATTATCTGGAGGCACTTACCTCCAAATATCGGGTGCGATACCGGCGGGCCAGAAAAAAAGCCGGGCCCATCAGCCAACATGAACTCAGCCTTAGTCAGATACGCGCCTACGAACAGGAGATCTATCAACTCTATCTGAACATCGCCGAAGAGGCGGAATTCTGCATGACCTATCTTCATCAGAACTACTTTTCGGAGTTAAAGGCCCGGGCCGCTGAGGGTCAATTCAGATTATGGGGATATTTCCTGGATGATCAACTCGTAGGTTTTTGTACGGCCTTATGGAACGGAGAAAATATGGAAGCTCACTTCCTGGGGCTGGAAAAAGAAGAGAACACCGATCATCAGCTCTATCTTAATATGCTTTACGACCTGATCGGTACCGGCATTGAAGGAAAAGCCCGGCAGATCATCTTTTCCCGCACCGCAATGGCCATCAAGAGTTCGGTAGGTGCTCAACCGGAAGAAGTATCCGTTTTGATCGCAGATCCGGCAAAAACCATGCTCGGCAAGCTCATTTTACCTTTAGTCAGACTCCTGGAACCGGATGTCTCCTGGGAAAAACGCCATCCTTACAAACATCATTACAAAACTGTAGACTTTTCAAAATAAAATTTGCATTTTTTCAAAATCAAGTTTGTTTTTGCAACAATAATTTCGATACATCGTTATTATTTATATACATTGAAGTCCTGTACTTGATCTAGCTAATTGGTTGCAAGCGTAATTTTTAGTTCCATTCCAAACAATTTAAACACAAAAACATGAAACAATTAGGTGCAATCTCCTTATTGGAGTTCAGGCATTTGGTTCCCAGCCATGCGGATCAGCAAAAGATTAAGGGCGGTTCTTTGATTGTAGTTGATATTATTGGCCCTTAAATCCTAATTATCAATTGGAAGGGGCATAGCAAAAGCGTTGTTATGTTCCTTCCAATTCAGCGATTTTTTCTTGCAACCAATTGAAACTTGCAATAGAATTTTTATTTTTCAATACTTCTGCTTTCAGTTTTGAAATTCCATTCCGATCACTAGGCATTATCTTCAGTAGCTTTTTGGAATATTTGATAAGGTTTTGGTAGTATACCCTTCTTTCGTGTGGGATTTCCTTATGACGATTGAGGTAAGTTCTAAAACTTTCAAATAAGGAAAACAGCGGTTCTACTTCATCTAATTCATAATAAGTTGCGATTAGCATGGTTTTAGAATTGAGGTTATAGGAAAAGTCTTCAAACTCTACATCTCTCAGATTTTCAATAACCAATTCGTAACTCTTCTGGTAAAAATAGAGATGAGCTAAATTATATTTCACAGCGTTGGCTCTCTGGCTTTCCGGCAAATACTTGTTGTACGTATTTACGAAAGACTCTGTCCATTCGAATTCTCCAACCCGACACCCTATAAAAACTATATTTCGGAAGTACCAGGGAGATAATTCCCCTTTAGCCAGAATCACTTCGTTCTCCAAAATGGTCTTGTAAAGTAAAAACAGCTCCTTTAAGAATTTGGAGTTACCTTGATTAATCTTTTTTATACAGTAATTCTGAGCAGACATATACAATTCTTCATTAGCCTGCTCTTTAGGAAAATAGCCCCCATAATTTTCCAGCAGCTCCTTAAGCTCGAAATAGTGCCCTTCATTTTCCGGTTCTTCATACATCAGAAAAATTTTTTCGAAGATGGCAACAGGAGGTATTTCGGAGTAATTATTCTCAGATAAATGTACTCTTATCTCTTCAATTAAATTCAGTTCATAGTCAATGGATTTGATAGATTGGCGACTCAATACCTCACAACCTAGCCTCAACTTTTCGGAAATAAAAAAGTAATCCAGGTTTTTGGATATTTCCTCAACATTAGCCTTTGCACCTCTTCTAGTATCAAAATCGATGAGATGGTAGTATTTTTTTTCCAACAAATATTGATTGAAAAAGAACTGAATATCCCGGTATGGATAATTGTCCAGTAGTTTCCTTGCAGATCTCATCGTTCCACTGTAGAGTTTTTCAATTTTCCTTCGCTCTACTGCTTCGATCAAATTCATAGCTGGGTTTACAGACGTCTCTTCATAAACTTGTTGTGCTAAAAATCCCTCCACTAATTTCAAAAGGTCGGAACAATATTTCCGAAAACGGACATCATTGTATTCCTTGTTAGGAAAAATGCTCCTCCAGTACACTGCTTTTTCCTGTTCAGGAACCTCGCTATTGACTTCTTTTACGAAAAGATCAAAAAATTTAACAATATTACTATCTCTGTTGAAATACGGAGATTCGATATACTTTCTACACTTGTTTTCCTCGTATTTATCCAAGGAACTGATGATTGCGAAGAGTTTGCTATTTTGCATGATGTCTAACTAAATTGGTAGCGACCACTTCAACATAAATTTCACAAAAATAAAAAAATTGACCTTTGTATCCCGATGACTAAAGCTTTAAGGGAGACAGTTCTAAAAAATTGACTTACAATTTAAAGAAAACAAATTTTGTAATAGAGGAAAATTCAGATTTAAATCGTATCTTTGAACGTAGTCCACGAGCAATGAGTTAAATCCACGATCCATGAATGTATCTCTACGAAGAGCTTACGTCCTAGTACTGATGTTGGTGCTGTTCTCGGCGCCAGCCTGGGCCGTCAGAGATACCCTGCACACCTTCTTTAATCAGTCGGTGGAATGGGAGTTTGTCTCTATGCCAAACGAGCCCAACACAGTAGTTCTACCTGAGCACGGCGACATAGACATCGCCAAAAACATCTCCACAAGCAATAATTTTGATTACGTACTGACCTACACACCGGATGAAGATTTCCTGGGCATGGATTTCTTTACCCTGAAACGTTGGGTGACCTTCGGTTCTTTTAATTACCTCGAAATTGTTGAAGTTACGGTTTATGTAGAGCCGGCAGCTATTACTGCCCGGCACGATTACGTCACGACCATGGTCAACGAAGCCGTTGACATTCCCGTCACAATTAATGATTTCAGTAGTAATGGTGTATTGCAGGTAGCGGCGGCCCCGATGTCCAATAACGGGCAGGTTGAGCTGCTCGACAACCAGACCGTGCGTTTTGTTCCCGGCCCGGATTTTTCCGGACTGGCTCATTTTAATTATTCGCTTTGCAACGGAGAAGGGGTGTGTACCAATGGCACGGTAAGTGTCAGTGTGCTTTCCCCTGACATGCCGACCAGTGAAAAAGTCAAGATTTTCACTAAAAAGAACCAGCCACAGGACGTGCTGGTCCCGCATGTTTTTGAGATGACCGGTTCTCCGGCCCACGGCACCTACGACAATACCGGTTCGGTTCCGCAGTATTATCCGGATACCGATTATGTCGGTCCCGATCAGCTCTCCTTTTCCTACGATGGCCACGAGATCGTCGTAACTGTTGAAGTTCTTAATATCACCGAAAACACTTTTGCCTTTGACGACGAAATTTACACTACTACTCAAAGCACTGTAGAATATAATGTTCTAAAAAACGATGCCTACGGCCAGGCGGCCAATTCCGTTTACATTAACCAGCCGCAGTACGGTACCATTGAAGTACTCAGTGAGGGCGAGATCGCCTATACGCCGGCTCCGGGTTTTGAAGGTGTCGATCAGTTTACCTATACCAGCAATTCTCCCGGCGGTCAGACCGAAACGGCTACTGCCTACGTATACGTCAGCAATTTTGAGCCGGTGTATACCAAGTTCAGCATGCTTACGCCCAAAAGGACTCCGCTCATTATCGGATACAATGTACCGATCGAGGACTTCAAGTTCCAGATCGTTGAGCAGGGTGAGTTGGGCAGCGTCTATTTTTTCCCGGGAAATGTAAGCCAGACGATTTACGATACCGAGATCTCCGGCTACAACCTGATGGTTTATATCCCGAATGAAGAGATCGATTCGGGTGTCGATCATTTCGAGGTTGCCTATTGTGTAAATGAAGGTGATCAGTGTGCTTACACCAAATCGGTGAAAGTGGACATGGAGATCCTGAATATCGGTCCCGGCGACGGTCCGCTCTGCTTTGGAGACTGTGTCTGGCCCGGCGACACCAATTTCGACGGTATCGTGAATATGGAAGATCTCCTGCCGCTGGGGCTGGAAATGGGTGAAGTGGGCAAACCGCGGCCGGATGTCGACTTCGGCAACTGGTACGGTCAGTTTGCTCCCGACTGGAGCGCACTGTTCAATCCCAATCCCGTTAATTCCAAGCACATCGATGCCGACGGAGATAGCATAATCACCGCGAACGATACCATTGCGATTAGTCAGTTTTACGGAAGAACCCACTCTCTGACCCCGAGCAATGTTCCTTTCTACGATTTTGTGATCCGTCTGGACGGTGATGTTTTTGCCGAACCGGGTGATCTGGTAGAACTGGACCTTTATGTAGGAACACCTGAGACACCGGCCACAGATATATATGGTTTTACTTTCCCCTTCGATTACAATCCCAAGTTCTTTAGACCGGAAAGTGTTGAGGTCGAGTTCGATAATAACAGTTGGTACAGCTATAATTCGCCCATTCTGCATATGAGCAGAAATGACCAAAATGCGGGTAAAGTAGAAACTGGTATTACTCGTACCAGTGGAATTTCGGCTTCAGGGTTTGGCAAGATCGGAACAGTCAGCTTTATCGTTTCTGATGATCTCATCGGATTCAGACCGGATTCTACTCCGCAATCTGATCAAATGGGGCAAACGATTACCCTGGGCGGCGGCATTTCCAAGGCCATCAATAGTGCCGGACGTAAAATGGGGATCCGGATCGAGGAATTTGAACTGACGATCAATGCCCCTACTTCCAAAGAGGAAATGGCTACACAGCCTCTTGAACCTGCTAAATTAAAATTGTCTCCCAATCCGGCTAACAACCGGGTACAGCTCCATCTGAACGGGAATACAGATTTCGAGCAGATCGCTGTTTATAATTTAATGGGACAAGAAATTTATCGTTCTTCTCAAATGGATACCAACCGGAGCAGTATTGACGTAAGTCAGTGGGCCAATGGCTTTTATCTCTTAAAGGCTTTTACCAGCCGGGGTACCATACAAAAGAAATTTGAAGTCCTTCATTATTGATTTTTTCTATAATGATTCTTTGCATGTAATAAAAACCTCATATCTTGCGTTCTTAACTAGGATTTCAAAGAAAACAGAGAATTCATTGCTTTTTTATATTCGTGGAATTATAATCATTGCTAGTGAGTCGCACAGAAATGTGCGACTTTTTTTTGTAGTCCAGCCGGCTTTTCCGGCTGGAAGTCGACAGTCAATAGCCTAAAACCTGCTCAAAATCTGCCAGGTTAGTTGGCTTGCTTAGTAAGATCTCTCCTGGCCTATCTGTGCTATAGTCTAGGTCTCACAAATAATAAAGTCCTGTTCGAACCATCAAGGATCAAACAGGACTTTACATTATCACTATGCATCGACCGTCGACTATTGACTTACGACTATCGACTGCCGACTAAATTCTAATCTACCAGTTCCAGCGTCTTTACCTCTTCTACCCATCCGTGAGTATCCTCGATCCGGCCGGAACGCAAACCGTCGATCTCATCCTTGATCATGGGACCGATCTTCCGACCCTCGATGGCAGGCAATTCCAGAACGCGGTCGCCATAGGCGATCTTCGCCACATGAGAAACCACTGCAGCCGTACCGGTGCCGAATACTTCCTGCAATTCGCCACGATCAAAGGCAGCCACCACTTCGTCAATATGCAAGGGCTTTTCGATCACTTCATACCCCTTCTCACGCAGCAGTATCAATATGGTATCACGCGTAATGCCTTTGAGAATGGCACCATCCGTTGCCGGTGTTACGACCTTACCATTGATCACAAAGAAAATATTCATGGTGCCGACTTCCTGGATGTACTTGAATTCTTTTCCGTCCATCCACATCACCTGATCGTAACCTTTTTCCTGAGCAACTCTGGCTGGAAGCAAAGAGGCGGCATAATTACCACTGGTCTTGGCCTCTCCGGTTCCACCTGCAACGGCGCGGATATAGGTTTGTTCAGCAATAAGGCTGACCGGCTTGGCATAATATGGACCTACCGGGCCGGTAAAAATAATGAAGCGATAAGTATCCGAAGGGCGCACTCCGATGAACTCGTCAGTAGCGAACATGTAGGGGCGAATGTATAGCGCACTGCCTTCCTGAGGCGGTATCCAACCCTGATCCAGCGCTACGAGGCTGTGAATGGCTTCCAGGAACAGATCTTCCGGAAAATCCGGCATACACATCCGTTGTGCAGAAGCGTTAATCCTTTTGGCGTGCATTTCCGGCCGGAAGAACATCGGCTGGCCGTTCTCGTTCTTGGAGGCTTTCATACCTTCAAAAATTGACTGGCCGTAGTGCAGGACCATGGAAGCAGGATGAATGGAGAACGGTGCAAAAGGAACAATGCGTAAGTCGGTCCACTTTCCGTTTTCGTAATCCGCGACGAACATATGGTCCGAAAAAACGCGGCCAAAAGGAATATTGTCAAAATCTACCTCGTTCAAACGAGATTGTTTAGTTTTGGATACTTTTATATCATATTTCATCGGACTGATTTTTTACAATTATACAGTTAAATTCTGGATGCCACAACACAACTTTAGACAGACAGAATTTAATTTCTAATAAAAATGATAAAACAAATATAGTTTTGAGTCACAGTTTTTTTGATTTCGACCTTTTTGCGGCTCCGGAGCCAGGGCACTTTCTAAAGGATCTGAAAGGCCGTGGACGGGCCGGCATCCTGGTCATTTTCGAGTTTGATGAGGACGCCACACCGGATCAGGAGTACCTGGAAGCAATTTTACGCCCGCTAAAACTCGATCTGCAAAATGACGCCTTTTTTTTGGCTTTACAAAAAAAAGAGGCGATTTCCGTAGCCTCTGTCCTACAACAGTACGAGAGCAAATATATACTGATATTTGGTGGAGAGCTGAATCGCTTTGGTATCCGTCTTCGACTCCCCGATTACCAACCGGTCAAATTTCAGGGAAAATATTTCCTGAAGGCCGATTCGCTGCAACAGATAAGAACCGACCGGGAAAATAAAGACAACCGCAGAGCCGGTGCTTTATGGAATGCTTTAAAGGAAATATTTACTGAGAGGCTGCAATGAGGCCCCTGAAAAAAAACAATTATTACACCAACAACGGTCATTGTAAAATCATTCCCGAAATACCCAAAATTTAAAAAAAAATATGAAATCCGTCGTTTTTGCCACGGCCAATCCGCATAAAGTAAGAGAAGTCAACGAGTTATTGGGCGACCGCTACGATATCAAAAGTCTGCAGGACATTGGTTGTACCGAGGATATTCCAGAAACGCAGAATACCATCATGGGAAATGCGCTTCAAAAAGCCCGCTATCTCAAGCATCACTACGGACATGATTGTTTTGCGGAAGATACGGGGCTGGAAATTGATGCGCTGGAAGGTGCACCGGGGGTATATACGGCCCGGTATGCCGGTCCGCAACGTGATCCGCTGGCAAATATGCAGAAGGTACTGGAAGAATTGGCCGATACCAATATGCGATCTGCTCGTTTTCGTACGGTTATTGCGCTTATCCTGGATGGCGAAGAGCATGTATTCGAAGGGATTGCGGAAGGTACGATCGCCGAACAACCCAGTGGAGACAAAGGTTTTGGTTATGATCCTATCTTCATCCCGCAAGGCTACGATCAAACCTTTGCGGAAATGGATGCCGACGAAAAAAATGCCATCAGCCACCGGGGTAAAGCAGTTGATCAACTGGCTGCTTTTTTGCAGAGTTACTATTAGAGATAGTATCTGATTTCCAGATAAGCAGATCATCTATTTCATCCCAATCCCAAAGCTATGAATCTGAGGAATCTCGTTTTGATCCTGATGTTCGGTGGGCTATTCTACGGTATGTATTATTTGTACCATGCCCAGGCCTCCCAACCGCTTCAGGCCGATCTCATCGCAGTAAATCCACTACAGATCAGCCGGCTACGGATTACGGGTCCGGAAAGAGAGCAGTATATTGAACTGCAACGCCAGGACTCCGGCTGGATCGCTTCCAATGGTCAGGTACACCTGATTGCCCTTTCAGCACCGGTAGAAGCCGTATTACAAAACCTGCATAAGATCACCACCACCGACATTGCCGCGACCAGCGAATCGGACTGGAATAATTACGGTTTAGGAGATGGATACGCCGTTCGGGTCGAACTTTTCAGCGGCAAAGAACGGATCGAGGATTTTTGGGTGGGGCAGGTTCCTCCGGGTGAACTGCCTGAAGACAGTCTGGTGTATCTCCGCATTCAGGGTGAGCAGGAAGTCTATGTGGTAAAAGGATTGCAAACGGCACCTTTCTATCAACCCTTTTCGGCTTATCGCCCAAAGACGATCCTATCCATTCCAGTGGATAGTCGGATTGACAGCTTCTCTTTTATTTATCCCGATACTACATATACGCTCAACCGCCGGCCACAAGGTTGGATACTCAATAGGCTGGCCATGGCTGAACCTGCTGAGGTAGATCATTTCCTGGGAAATCTTCAGGATCTGTCTTCCAGCGATTTTGCGGATGATTTTGACCACAACCGTGCCGGAGTGGAGCGGCTGCTCTCACTGCAGCTATACCCTTCCCCGGCGGAAACGCCGATCCTGGTCGATATGTACCTGGATACCCTGCGCGAGCATCCCTATGTGTTGCGTTCTACCCAAAACCCGGGCACCTGGTTTGAATGCGATTCGCTCGAACTCTATAAAAGATTTGTGTTACCTCTGGATTCTCTCCAACTACAAAATGTCAAATTGTGATCGATCTTAATTGCGATATGGGCGAAAGTTACGGTCGTTTCCAAATTGGAAATGATGAAGCGCTGTTCCCCTATATTACTTCCTGCAATATTGCCTGCGGATTCCATGGCGGAGACCCTCTCCATATCGAAAGAACAATAGAAAAGGCACTGGCCCATGATCTACGGATCGGAGCGCACCCCTCCTACCCTGATCTAATGGGATTCGGACGAAGAAAGATGCAATTGTCCAGAGACGAATTATCTGCCCTGATCAAATACCAGGTAGCAGCCTTAATAGGCATGGTAGAAAGTATGGGTGGGCAGCTGAGCTACGTCAAGCCGCATGGTGCCTTGTACAATAGTATGGTACAGGATGCCGCTGAGGCCGAAACTGTAGTTCTTGCTATTAAGGCCATTTCGCCGGAACTGGCCGTGATGGGCCTGGCCGGGAGTCAGGTGAAGGCTATTACCAAAGCCGCCGGAATGACCTTCATCGCGGAAGCCTTTGCCGACCGTCGATACGATAATAACGGGCACCTGGTAGCCAGAGGTAAACCCGGCGCCGTGATCGGAGACGCCCATGCCGCTGCTGAGCAGGTCTGGGAAATGGTCAATCAGCAGCAGCTTACCTCCATTGAAGGCAAAAAGCTTAGCCTTAAGGCAGACAGCTTCTGCATTCATGGGGATAATCCGGCGGCAGTAGCCATCCTGAAAGCGATCCATGCAAAATTTAGCGCATAGAGACTATTTTAAAATCTCTCACTGGGCTACTTTTACTTAATCTCTAAGCGCAATAGAGATGAACATTACCTTTCATCGTTTCGGCAGCCAGGCTCTCCTTATCCAATGGGAGCAACGTATTGATCGCGACATCAATGCAGCGGTTGTTCGTTTGGCCAAGGAAATAGAACAGGCCAAGATTCCCGGTATCACTTATTGTTTGCCGGCCTATTGCTCGCTTACGGTTGGTTACCGCTCACCAATGATCACTTATGATCTGCTTTGCCGGGAAATAGAGGCCCTGATTTCAGCACAACGAACACTAACCTCTACTATGCCATCACCCCGACAGATCACAATTCCGGTCTGCTACGAAGGTCCGTGCGCTCCGGACCTGGAATGGCTGAGTGAGCATACCGGGCTGGACTGTGAGCAGATCATCAGTTTACATACTTCTACCCCATTCCATGTATACCTGATCGGTTTTCTGCCGGGTTTCCCGTATCTGGCCACTTTACCTTCGGTGCTGCACGCCCCACGCAAAGAGACGCCCCGCTTGCGTGTCCCGGCAGGTTCGGTCGCCCTGGCGGGGCTACAAACCGGTATTTATCCCCTCGAATCTCCCGGCGGCTGGCAGATCATTGGTCGCACGCCGGTTCGTCTGTTCGACCCCAAAAGGGAATCACCTTTTTATTTACAGACCGGTGATGAAGTACGCTTTGAAGCGATTGGGTGGGACGCCTTTCAGCATGCATCGGATTGATTAGAAATCCACATGCTCCAAACCTTGCAATTCTATCAGGTTTTACGATAGAAGCATTAATTTTCACCAATCTCTTTTTATCTTCAACGTCAATTGGCGTTTGCTTACGCCATTGATTTATTAAAAGACCGTTACCTGTTTTCCCAGGCTATCGGATGATCAAAACCAAACGAAATGAAAAACCTACTACCATATCTTACCGGTATGGCCTTAAGTTTATTGACCTTTTCTGCCTGTCAGTCGGAGAGCGGATCGCAAAGCGATGAAGCTGCTTCGACGGAATCCAACGCTCCAACAGCTACCTTTGTAGCAAATCCTCAGGCAGTAGCGGAGCAAGATGTAACCACCTTAAAGATCGGTGCACAGGCACCTGATTTCACCCTACCCGGAATTGACGGCAAAATGCATTCTCTGGGAGATTACACTGATGCAGATGTGCTAGTGATTATTTTCACCTGCAATCACTGCCCTACGGCCCAGGCTTACGAAGAACGCACCAAACAGATCGTGACCGATTACCAGGCCAAAGGGGTCCAGGTAGTGGCGATCTCTCCCAATAGCCCGCTGGGGCTGTTATACGAAGAACTCGGCTATACCGATCTGAATGATGATTATGATGATATGATCATTCGCGCTGATGATCAGGATTTCAATTTCCCTTATCTATACGACGGAGATACGGAATCAGTATCCCTTAAATATGGCCCGGTCGCTACACCGCATGCTTTCGTATTTGATAAACAGCGTAAACTACAGTACGTCGGACGATTGGACGGCGTGGAAAAACCCGGTGGGGCCAATGCCGAAGACCTTAGGGCCGCCATTGATGCCGTGCTGGCGGGTAAGACTCCGGAGGTGCAGGAAACAAAGACCTTCGGCTGTTCCACCAAATGGGGTTGGAAGACGGAAATGAAAGCCCGGGTCAGTAAAGAATGGAGCGAAAAGCCGGTCAGCCTGGAAAACATTAGTGTTGATGGAATTAAGGCATTACTAAAAAACGAAGATTCCGAAAAATTGCGCCTGGTTAACGTCTGGGCCACCTGGTGTGGTCCCTGCATTCTGGAATATCCGGAATTCATTGTATTGCAGCGCATGTACGGAGCCCGGGATTTCGAATTTGTATCCATTTCTGCGGATAAGCCTGAACAAAAAGACAAGGCCCTGAAATTTTTACAAAGCAAGAGCTCCGCACTTACCAACTATATCTTCGATCAGGATGATAAATACGCTCTGATCGAGGCCATCGATCCCAATTGGAACGGAGCCCTCCCCTACACTATTCTGGTAGAGCCGGGCGGTGAAGTAGTCTGGGCGCATCAGGGTGAAGTGGACTTTATGGAACTGAAAAGGACCATTGTAGATCACCCGATGATCGGAAGGTATTACTAAAATAATTCAAGTTGTCAGTTACCCAGTCGTCAGTTCGTCATACCAGTGCTGAAGATCAACAGTATCGGCCCTGATTTCAGGAAAATGAGGGCTTCGATCCTGTCAATTTCGCATTGATCGGCTCAATTTTAACTTTGCCGATCACAACTGACCACTGATCACTGACGACTGACAACTTGGATTTAAATAGTCGTAAGTCACCCGTCACGACTAAACTTAATCCTAATGGAGCAAGACCCATACATACTTTCACCGGACAAGATCATGGAGCCGCCGGTAAAGTTTATTGATAAACTCAAACATCTTGGCCCGGGATTTATCCTTTCGGCCTCCATTGTAGGTTCCGGAGAACTCATTGCTACCACCAGTCTGGGTGCGGAGGCCGGTTTTATCACTTTTTGGGTGATCATACTGAGTTGCCTGGTTAAAGTGGCTATCCAGGTAGAGTTCGGCAAGCACACCATTCTGACCGGAGAAACCGCCATGACCGCCTTTCATCAACTACCCGGGCCGGCCATCGGCCGGGCACGCTGGACCGTCTGGACGGTTTTTCTGGTGATGCTCATCAAGTTATTGCAGATGGGGGGCATCGTCGGTGGTGTAGCTATCATCCTAAACATTCCCTTTCCGCAGATCAGCATTTCCGTCTGGGCCCTCCTGATCGCACCTATTGTCGGTGTGCTGATCTTCCGGGGATATTATCGTTTCATCGAGAAATTCTCGCTCGGTATGATCGCTTTCTTTACCCTTTTTACTTTTTCGGCCCTTTGGTTGTTGCATGACACGACCTATGCGATCACCTGGGCGGATATTGGTACCGGGTTAAAATTTCAGTTACCCCCCGCAGCCGTGGCCGTCGCTTTCGGCGCTTTCGGTATCACCGGTGTGGGAGGCGATGAGATCATTCATTACAATTACTGGTGCCTGGAAAAAGGCTACGCCGCCCATACAGGACCACGCGATGATTCGGAGGCCTGGAAAAGGCGGGCAGCAGGCTGGATCAGGGTCATGCAACTGGACGCTACGATTGCCATGATCGTATACACTACAGTTACAGCAGCATTTTATCTATTGGGAGCAGCCGTACTACACGCTCAGGGGAATGTACCGGCCGGGGATCAGATGGTGGAGTCGCTTTCCACTATGTATACGGAGGCGGTTGGGCCGGGAGCCAGGCCCTTTTTCCTGTTTGGAGCTTTTGTGGTATTGTTCTCTACCTTATTTGCTGCATTGGCGTCTTGGACGCGCCAGTGGTCGGACATTTTCGGAAACATCGGCCTGATCCACTTTCACGATATGGCGGAGCGAAAAAAAACCATTGCCATCCTTGCCTGGGTACTCCCTGTACTATGGGCCCTGCTGTATGTCTTCATCCGGTTGCCTAAGATCATGGTCATAAGTGGCGGTATTGTCGGATCATTGTTGCTCTTTCTCGTTGTGTACGCCGTATACCACTTCCGTTATCGTCGGTTACACCCTGATTTCAAACCCAAACTTAGTTATGACATCCTGCTATGGATCAGCATCCTGGCCATTATTGGGGTGGGGATGTATGGATTGGCCCGGATTGATTTTTAATCCCGGCAAGGCGAAGTAAGCATAGAATGGCTTCGAGCCATTCTATGCTTACTTCTCATCCAGCACGATAAGTTCCCGATCCATCTTGGCGTAGGAAAGGCGAGCCAGTTTGTGCGTAGAATGATAGGCATCTAGTCCGGATACCGTAATGCTGCCGGCCTTTTCGATATCGAGATAACCATCTTGCTGTAAGCAGTCATCAGGATAGTAGATCTCCTGTATTTCACCGATTATCAAGATCGTTCCGTTGAGTTGAATATCAATTTTTTCACGAAATTGAAGACCGATCTTAACCGGGCTTTCTGCGACAAAAGGAGCCGGGAAATTACTGGTAAATTCAGCGTGCAAACCGACTGCTTCAAACTCCGATACACCGGCGGGATATCGGGCGGACGTCTGATGCGCCTGAGGAAAAATGCCTTCGGTGATGTGATTGAAGGTATAATAGCCGGTTTGCATGATATTATCGTAAGTATCGCGGGTGACGCTTACCGGCCGCATAATGAACCCCATTAATGCCGGATCGGCGCCCAGATGGATCACAGAGCTGACTATGGCGCAATTCGGCCGGCCCTGCCGGTCAACGGTACCGACCAGGTTGACACTCTTGAAACCGCTCAGGGAGTTGATCAGACGTGCCCGGTAGCGTTTTCCCAGTTGCCTGATCTCATCGGAATGCATTCTCTTCATCGTGTTAAGCCCTCATGTAGGATGTTTGTAGGGTAACAGCTTTTTCCAGTAAAGGTTTACAGATTAGCCTGGACTAATACAATCCAGCATACTGTATTTCTTCACCTGGCTTTTATTTTTTAACAATTTAGCCTGATCTCTCCCGGATCAAACATGAAGGATTTCATTATATTTACCCAACTGATGTAAAATCTTCGCTCATGAGATCTCTCGATGTATTTTTCCTGTTTATTTTTCTCTCACTCAGCACCCATTCTCTCCAAGCTCAACTTTCCCGTTTTTCCCGGATCTATTCCGGCGGTGGCAGTATGTCTGCCGATAATTCAGACATTCGGTTGTCCGCTACGCCGGCTACCCAGTATTTTCTGGGCAGGAAAGTTTCCTTCGGTGGTCAGATGCAGATCAACGGCAGTTTCAACCGGGGCCTGCAACTGGTGGTGGCCGAACCGGAATTGCGGTTCTATTTTAACCCGGATCATTTCCGAACCCAGTGGTTCGCCTTCAGTCGCGGTCATTTCGGGGTGTATACCAAAGAAAGTGAGCAACTGGACATTCCCTTCATACTGAGCGGCGGTTTGGGCATACTTGCACATCTTGGCGACGGCCTGGTCTGGGAAAGTACTTTTTACGTATCCTTCCACCAGGAACCAGTCAGTAGTTTTTTTGAATACCCTGCCTTTTTCCT
>JAGQXH010000900.1 GCA_020436695.1 Lewinella sp.
GATCAATCCCTATGTACAACAGGTGAAAAATGAGTGGTTATCCAATAGTTTCAAACTTTATTTAAGTCTGGAGCCACAAGTCGGCAAGGAGCAGATCGAGCCACTGATCAGCCCCATTCTGGCCCAAAAAAGCGATGACCTGAAATCCTATGATCCCCGCCTGAGTCTTCAGTCTATGACCGACTGGCATCTATACGGCGAATATGTAAACGGAGTGGCAGCGGGCGGCTATATTGAATACGTAAGGCTGTTTAGCTGGATCGGGCTGCTGGTATTATTGCTGGCCTGCATCAATTTCATGAATCTGGCCACGGCGGGTTCCGAAAAAAGAGCCAAGGAGGTAGGCGTGCGTAAAGCCATTGGTTCCAAACGCAAACATCTCATTACGCAATTTTTAAGTGAATCCCTACTTTTGACGACCTTGTCCTTTGGACTGGCAGTGCTGATCGTCAAGCTGGCATTACCGGCTTTCAATGCTTTACTTAGCAGTCAGATACGTATCCCTTTCGAAAAGCCGCTTTTTTGGATCTTGATGTTGCTTTACATCGGTATTACAGCCTTACTGGCCGGTAGCCGACCGGCATTCTACCTCTCCTCTTTCAGGGCTATCACGGTGCTCAAGGGCGGTACGCACGGTAAAGCTTCAACCGCCTGGGGCCGCAAAGCACTGGTATTGTTGCAATTCAGTTGCTCCATTGCGTTGATCATCTCCACGATTACCATATTCCGCCAGGTACAATATGTACAAGAGCGCCCCACAGGTTACGAACAGGATGGCCTGCTGATGACCAATATGAGTGATGACCTCAACCGCAACTATGACGCCATACGAAATGAATTGCTGCAAAGCGGTGTAGTGAAGCAGGTGACCAAATCCTCAGGCCACGCTACGGATATCAATTATTTTACCCTGGTCTCAGACTGGCCGGGGAAAACCAGAACCGGTTATCAGGAGATCGGTGCGGTCAGTGCTACTGACAGTTATTTTGAAACGCTGGGCATGGAGCTTGTAGCCGGTCGGAATTTTAAGGCCAATCTCCAGTCCGATTCCTCATCAGTCATTTTAAATGAAACCCTGGTGAAAACCCTTGGCCTATCCGATCCGGTCGGCCAGCAGATCACCTGGAACCGGGACGAGAAAGTGACCATTGTGGGCGTGGTAAAAGATGCGATCCTGCTATCGCCCTATACCCCCATTCATCCAACGCTTTTCTTTCCGGCCAGAGCTTCGGAGAGCAGTATCATGTATCGCCTTACGTCCAATGCGCCCCCACAGGCTGCTCTTTCTAAAATTGAAGAAATCTTTAACCGGCATAATCCGGCATATCCGTTCGACTACGAATTCGCCGATGATGCCTACGCCCGTAAATTCCAGTTGGAGGTCATGATCGGAAAGCTGGCGGCTCTATTCGCCGGGCTTGCCATCTTTGTCTCCTGTCTGGGGCTGTTCGGACTGGTCACCTATATGGCCGAGCAGCGACGGAAAGAGATCGGCATCCGGAAAGTACTCGGCGCCACCGTATCCCAGATCTGGATACTGTTATCCAGGGAATTCGTCCTGCTGATACTGATTAGCTGTTTGATCGCCACTCCACTGTCACTTTATTTTCTCCGGGATTGGCTGGCCCAGTATGACTATCGCATCACTTTGGGGCCCATGATATTTATTCTGGCCGGTGCCTTGGCCTTTATCATTACCCTGATCACCGTCAGTTTTCAGGCCGTACGCGCCGCATTGGCCCTGCCGGCTAAAAGCTTACGTACAGAGTGAAAACACTTGCATAGGCTAAGAACATAATCAGATAATATGTTATACAATTATATTAAAATTGCCTGGCGAGGCCTAGCCAAACATCGCACTTACAGCCTCATTAACATTAGCGGCCTGGCGGTAGGTATGGCAGTGACGTTATTGATCGGCTTGTGGATACATTATGAATTCAGTTATGATCGATTCCTCCCCGATTTCGACCGTATATACCAGGTGAAAAGGCATTATACGACAGATCAGATCCATACTGATAATGCCATTTCTCTTCCTTTGGTGGACATTTTCAAACAACAGCTTCCCGGTGTACAATACGCGGCAGAAGCCGATTGGGGAGGTACGGATCACAGCCTGCTGGTTGGAGATACCAGATTATACCTGAATGGGACCTTTACCGGTCCTGATTTTTTGAATATTTTCCAACTCCCGATGCTTCAGGGCGATCACCAGACGGCGCTGCTTCGACCTGATGCGATCGTATTGACGGCCTCAACGGCAAAGGCATTATTCGGTGAAGATGATCCGATGAACCGGTCGATTCGATTTGATCAGGTACACGAGATGACCGTCACCGGTGTGCTGAATGATCTCCCGGCTAATGCTACGCTACAATTCAATTATCTGGTCCCGTTTTCCTTTCTGGAACAAACACAAGTCTACGCTAAACACGCCCGTACCGACTGGGGAAGCAATGCCTTTAGGCTATTTGTCAGATTAGCCCCTGAAGTAAACGACGAACAGGTAGCCGCCCAGATCAAACATCTACTCACCGAAAACAACGAAAAAGCCCGAGCTACAAAGCAAGAGTTAAGCCTGCAGGCCTTCAAAGACCGGCATTTATATGATAAATACGAAAATGGGAAGGCCGTAGGCGGCTATATCGACTATATTTATATGTTCGGTTTAATCGGTATCCTGGTCCTGCTGATCGCTTGTATCAATTTCATGAACCTGACAACGGCCCGTTCCCTCAAAAAAGCCAAGGAGGTAGGTGTGAGGAAGGCAATCGGTTCCAAACGAAAACAACTGATCTTTCAGTTCCTGAGTGAATCTCTGGTTTATACCGGTCTTTCCTTCACACTGGCCCTTTTGCTAACCTACCTTTCCCTTTGGCCGTTCAATCGTCTTATGGGAGTTGAAGTCCTTATACCTTTTGAAAAACCCTCATTTTGGCTGATCATGTTGGCCTACCTGGTACTCACGGCAATGCTGGCCGGCGG
>JAGQXH010000901.1 GCA_020436695.1 Lewinella sp.
GGACATGCTCCGATCTCAATGATGGCCTTCTCCTTCCTTTGGGTATATTTGATAGCGTTTGAAATTAGATTTTCAAACGCCACTTTCAACAAAGTGATATCTCCCCATATGACCGGGAGTTCACCTATCCTCCATTCCACCTGCCGGTTGCTGATGTCCGGCTCAAATTCGGTGACGAGCAGACCAATAAGCTGATTCAGGTCAATCTCCGAGTGTTCGATCTCCTGCCTGCCCAAGCGGGAAAAGTTTAACAAACCGTCGATCATGGTACCCATCCGGCTGGAAGCTTTATTGATAAGATCGATGTATTTGATGGCTTCCTCATCCACTTCTTTATGCAAACGACGTTTGAGCATATTTGAAAAACCGTTGATGTGGCGAAGTGGTGCCCTCAGATCATGGGAAATGGAATAGGCGAATGCCTCCAGATCCTTGTTGATATTTTCCAACTGGGCTGTACGGCGTTGTACCAGTTGTTCCAACTTCTCGCGGTAACTGGACAATTCTTCCTCTGCCAGCTTTCTGGCAGAAATATCCTGTACGATCCCTACCGTACCAACGGGTTTACCGTGATCATCATATTCAACGTGTGACCTGAAACGGATCCATTTGTGCTTGCCCTTAACGATCAAACGGTGTTCCAGATCAAAGACCCCTACCCGATTAGACTGCTCCATTTCTTTCCAAACTAACGGAATATCTTCAGGAGGCACCAGTGCCAGGAAATCCACAAAAGTTACCGGAGCCCGATCTATGTCCAGGCCGATCACATCCAGCGCTCTGGTGGTCCATTCGTAACGGTCATCGACAATATTGTACTTACAGGGGCCGATCGCGGCGATCTCAAAGGCTTTCTGGAGATTGGCCTCACTTTCAACCAGAGCCAGCTCTGCCTGTTTGCGGTCGGTGATATCCTGATAGATCCCGATGGTCTTATAGATCCGCCCCTGATCATTAGGAATAGTGATGAAACGCACGGCGCTAATCCGCAATTTGCCGTTGGCATGTTTGATCCGGTGTTCAAAATAGTGATTTGCCGGTTGCGGTTTCTGAATGGCCCCGGTGATCTGTTGCACGACTTTCTCATAATCCTCAGGCGTCAGTAATTGTCTGCCGTATTCTTCGGGCGTCATGATGTAGCCACCGAGATCGTGAGCGGTATAGCCCAGCAGTGTATAGAATTGTTCGGAAAAGGTGATCAGGTTGGTGCGGATGTTATATTCCCAGTAACCGAGTTTGGCGATCTGAGTCGCCACCGAAAGTTGGGCTTCACTGTCGCGGATCGCCTTTTCGGCCAGCAAACGCTCCGTAACATTCTGGCTGGCGCCAAAGGTTTTTACGGTGCGTCCCTGATTATCCTTCACCGCAAAGTAACGTACTGCCACGTAACCCGCCTCTCCGTTCGGATAGCGAATGCGGTGATCGATCTTGCCGTTAAAATGAGGATCCGTTGTATCCAGAGTTTTCTGGATCTCCTGCTGGATCACATTCTGGTCTTCGGAAAACAGGAAGCGCTCGGCGTACTCCTGTGGTGACATATGGTAACTGCCAACTTCCGCAAAAGAGGTATGGAAGACATCATAAAAATGATCGTTGAATGTGAAGAGTTGCTCTTCCACATTGAATTCCCAATAAGCCAGGCCGGCGATTTGGATGGCTACCGAAAGCTGACTTTCCCTTATCCTCAGCGTTGCTTCCGCCTGTTTGATCTCGTTGATCTCCCGGGAAACGCCGGCGATACCGGTGATCTTCCCCTGCTCATTAAGCAATGGGACTTTGGTAGTCAGAGTCCAGTTGAGGCTGCCATCTTCCAGTTCACGGCTCTCAACCAGCCCGATGCAAGGTTGTCCGGTATCCAGGATACGCTGCTCGACTTCCATGGATTGACGGCCGAATTTATCCCCGTAGAGTTCCAGATCCGTTTTACCCAGTATCTCACTCTCTTTCTGTGCCCCCAGATCATTCATCAGTTTGCGATTCACCCGTATTAACCTACGATCCAGGTCTTTAAAGTAAATACCGTCCGGAAAGTTATCCATCAGGGCATTCATGAAATTGCGCTCACCCTCCAGTTTCTTTTTCGTTTTTTTCTGGGCGGAAATATCTCTGCAGAATGCTACGGCAAACTGTTCTCCCTCTACGTTCATCAAGCATGCCTTAATACCGGCCGGCCATTGACTATCATCTTTGCGGGTAGCCTGACTTTCAAAAAATACCGTTCCCTCTATCTTTAGCCGGTTTATCATAGCCTGGATCGAATTCATGTCCATAGAGCGTTCAATCTCCTGTAAATGCATTCCCATCAACTCTTCCCGGGTGTACCCAAACTGGGAGCAGGCCTGAGGATTCACTTCCACTATATTCATGTCCATGTCCAGGATAACAATGCCGTCCGGCGCCTGCTCAATGATTGCCGCATGCATCTCATCCAGATTCATCTTCTTTTGTATATTCATCTTAACTGTCCTTACTGCCCCGACCTGTCGGAGTAATGCTTCCACAAAGTAACATCTTGCTACCGTTTAACAGCAAAAGTTGTCGTCCGGTGCTCAGTGATCCTGCTCAAGTTCGTTATCGATGTGACCAGTCCGGTTGATGCAGGCACAGGCCGGATCAACTTAACCGCAGATTGATGAAAACGGTCAACCCGGTTAATAGTAAGTGTGGGAGTATACCGATCAAATATGTATTTCGGAAAAACGTGCGTACGGTAAGAATGTAGTTCAGAATTTCGGGCAGATCTCCTCAAGAAGACCTACGCGTAAGCTATGGATTGGTGTTTTAAGTATAAATCAGGGGAGGTGATCGGTGCTGTTCTCAAGAAAAAATTGCATGGCTTGGTTGTACCTCACCCGTTCCGCTTCCTTACATTGTAAAACGATCAGGCTAAGATAAGGATTAACCCAATACCTTGCAAGTGAGTGTTCCCGTTTAACTATCCCCTAACCATCCACTGCTGGTGTCAATAATCCGTTTTCAATTC
>JAGQXH010000902.1 GCA_020436695.1 Lewinella sp.
GATCAGATCCTGGAAAATATCCTGTCAAAAAATCCGATGTCTTACCAGGAAGCCCAGTCGCTGGTCAAACAACTGGATAGCGGACGGGAGAAGTTTCAGTATTTCAGGGATGAATTACTGGAAGAATAAAGCGCAGGCAACTACCTGCGGGCTCATCTCAGCTGCGATAGCTAAACTGTATATACTTGATCGTATCACTCTCCGAAATATTGAGGTGCTCGTAGTAGGTCTTTAAGGCCAGCTCCGGTAAATAGAGCGGCCCGGCGTATATATCATCGTCTTGGTGCAGAATCTCAATATCTTCCCGCTTACTCAACACCTCCAGCGTGTATTCGTATAGCTTGTACTCGTCGGTTTTCAGGTGGATCACACCGTCCGGGGCCAGTACGTTCCGGTACCGGTCCAGAAAATAAGGGGCAGTCAGCCGTCGGTTAATTTTTTTATTGCCGAGAAAAGGATCAGGGAAAGTGATCCAGATCTCCTGCACTTCACCTTTTTCAAAAAAAGCATCCAGTATCTCGATGCGGGTACGCAAAAAAGCCACATTGTTGAGTCCTTCGGCCAGAGCGATCCCGGCCCCCTTCCAGATGCGGGCTCCCTTAATATCTATTCCGATAAAATTCCGTTCCGGGTACATCCGGGCCAGCCCCAGGGCATACTCTCCCCGACCACAGGCCAGCTCCAATGTAATGGGCCGGTCGTTCTGAAAGTGCTTAGTGGCCCATACTCCTTTTTGCTCCACGATGGCTCCGTCTTTGCCTACCAGTTCCGGTTGCTGCGTATCGAAATTTTCGTATACATTCGGGAAAGTCAGTAGTTCTGCGAATTTTGCCAGTTTATTTCTTCTGCTCATAAACACATTTGTACAATGGATGACAAAGGTACAAAATGATCCAATCCATTGATTTGTACGGCCGACAGGCATTGCACTTTATGCAGTTCTTTGTAATTTTATTAGGTATAGTAGGACTTACTTGTTAAAAAGAGAAAACAGAACGCGATATGTGGAAACTTTTTTGGTGCTTATTTTTGATTCTACCCTTCACGCTGTATAGTCAGGATATTCTGGTATCGGAAGACATGCCTCTACGCAACGATGTGTCATATGAACTGATCGGAGAACTACGTGGCAATATCCTGTTGTATCATAATCGCAATACGGAGCACGAGATCCAGTGCTTCGATCCCAAAATGCATCTGGACTGGAGTAAAGAGTTGGAGTTTGAACGCAAAACTGCCAAAACACTGGGACTCATTACCCACGATGATCATTTCTACATATTATACCACTACCGGAAAAAGGGCAATACGCTGTTGAAAGTACATAAATATGATGCGGGTGCCAATTTGAAAGACTCAACGCTCGTATTTGATTACGGCTTTCTTTTTTTTACCCCCGATTTTGAGATCGTGCGCTCAGAAGATCGCAGCAAGGTATTGATTTTCTTCATCGAAAAGCAGTCCATCATGCGGGCGGTCTCTTTCGATCTAAATACCATGAAGTTGCTCTGGGAAAAGAGCATCACGCCGGATAAATTCAACTATAGTGAAGATGACGTCCAATTGTTGGTGGACAATAAAGGGAATATGCAGATCATCATTGGAAAACATAATTTCCGATCCCGACGGAGAGATCATTTTTACGAAGTACATTCCTATTACGGCGATACTGATGAACACCGCATTTTTCAGGTGCCTTTCGGCAATATGCTGACCTACGACGCCTATTTCACTTATGATGATCTGAATGACCGGATGGTGGCAGCCGGATTCTATGCGGAAAAAGACCTCGGCCGGGCAACCGGTTTGTTCTATCTGAATGTGGATCCCCGTCATCCTGACCAGCGCACATTGAACTTTCAGAAATTTGATACCAAAACACTAACGGGAATGTTGGGCAAAAAAGGAAAACGCGCCAAAGGGCTCCGAGAGATCAGTGTTCAGGAAGTTGTACTCAGGCGTGACGGAGGAGCCATACTCATCGGGGAACGCAATCGCATGTACGAACGTGGCGGCACCACCCGTACTTACATCGACGGGCTCAACAATTTTATGGTGGATTACTACTTTGACGAATTGATGATCGCCTCCATCCATCCCACCGGGGAACTTCACTGGAATACCATTCTACATAAAAAACAATATTCCCAGGATGATAATGCGGCTTACTCATCTTATTTTCTTTTTAAAACCCCTAGCAGTCTACGCTTTCTGTTCAACGATGAGATCAGCTACGAAAATACCGTGAGCGAATACATTCTGAATGGATTGGGCGACTTTGACCGGAACAGTCTGCTCAATACTGCTCACCTGGAGTTGCGTCTCCGTTTTCGTGATGCCGTGCAGACTGCATCGAATACCCTGATCGTACCCAGTGAGCGGCGCAACCGATTGAAGCTGGTGAAAATGGAATTCTAAAGAGAGTCTCCATTCTGCCTTGCCGGCAAATTGCCGGAGTAAGCGCTTAACCATATCCTTGATTATCGCCTGTTAACCCGCATACTTTTCTTATCTTCGCGCACTCCAAATCAAAGAAGAAGAAATGAGTACGCTACAATCAACCATAGAAGCTGCCTGGGAAGATCGCTCATTGCTAAATGAGGCCGCCAGCCAGGAAGCTGTACGCGAAGTTTTAGCTTTATTGGACAAAGGCGAACTGCGGGTAGCCGAGCCTACCGCCGATGGAGACTGGAAGGTAAATGACTGGGTAAAGAAAGCCGTGGTGCTCTACTTTCCGCTTGCTCAAATGGAAACCATTGAAGTAGGTCCGTTTGAATTTCACGACAAGATCCCCTTAAAGAAAAATTTCGCGGCTCAGGGGGTACGGGTCGTACCTCACGCCATTGCCCGTTATGGCTCATTCCTGGAAGCAGGTGCCATCATGATGCCCAGCTATGTTAATCTGGGCGCCTGGGTCGGTAGTGGAACCATGGTTGATACCTGGGCTACTGTAGGGAGCTGTGCTCAGATCGGTCGCAATGT
>JAGQXH010000903.1 GCA_020436695.1 Lewinella sp.
CTGCCAACCATTGCATCCGGGAAGTGGCGCTAAGCGTAATGCCGCTTTCCAGGCCGACAAATGCAGGGTTGAGATACACCCGATTGGCGTAAAACTGAGAGAAGGAAGGATCCTGAGCTTTAAGTTCTACCAACCCGCAAAGACTGCATGTTATTACCAGCCATGCCAAAAACCGCATGGCATTTAAAGGGTGTGACATATTGTTTTCGTTTAGGGATGACCAAAAGTTCTATCACTACCAATATGTCCAATGGGATTAACTAAACATAAGTTGTCGACTAATAGCGCTTTAGCCAATGACGTTGAAAGTCAGCAAAATACAAACTTAGTCACAACACAGGCAATGGCTATAACTCCGGTAGTTAAGCTCAATTTAAGGTTGTGAACGCAACGTTTACTGTTTTCCTACAATTGACAACTTATGGTATTCTGCTTAATTGGGTAAATGCGATATGTACCTATCCAACAAATGTACCAATCGCTATCGAAAACGATGATAGCAAAAATGAAAAAAATTCCAATGCGTGTTCAGCTTTATTTATCCTTTGAAAGGAGGGGTAAAAGGTCTATAAGGCCGTCATCTGGCCGTTGGGGCATAATGTTGTTTTTCAAACGTGAAATATATCTAAAAATTATTATAATCCGGGCAATTAAGTGTTAAAGTTTGAAGCGGTAAAATAGGATGGATGAACGGTATTCGGTGACCGATATGCGGGAAAAAGACACGAAAACGTATCAGCTATTCAGCATTTTCTGTTTTTGGGCGGAAAATTCTTCTTCCGTTAAAATACCCATATCCCGCAATTCCCCCAGCTTGACGATCTGGTCGAGCAGATCATCATTCAGATTATTAACTGGAGGTTCCGGTTTGGTAATAATCTCGGGTTCTGCTTGCGGGACTGCGGCTTGCGGCTGACTGACCGATACCGGCTCTGCCGGATTTTTTAACAGCTGATATCCGTTATTGACAAAATTTTCGAAGGCCGGAGTGCTACGCAGAAAAGCCAGTGAGGCATGCGTGTGGATCTTTTTGATATCCTTAAATCCAAAAGCCACTGCCTCATTGAGGTGATGGAGTGCATCCTCGGCCTCTTCCAGCCGGGAATAGCAGCAGGCCAGGTTGAAATGCGTGATAGGATCTTCGTAAACGTGATCAAGCGCTTCGTGAAAATTCTCGATAGCCGCTTCGTAATTATAGCGGCGGAAATGTTCGACGCCTCTTTTTTTGAAGATGCGTTCCGAATGAACAGGAGCTGCAGGAAGGGCCCGCGGTTCGGAACGCTGTACTCGTACTGGTGGGCGGGTGTAATCTTGCTCATAGCGACGATCCAGATATTTGAAGTTGTACCGCTCATCGAATTCTTCCTTTGGCATCACAAAAAGTAGGATGGAATCGATAAAACCCAGCAGAGCCGGAGCAAGAATGAATGGCGCCTCACCGTCGCTGGCGATAGTAATACCGAAGCACATGAAAAAGGCGACCAGGTGAAGCACTCCCCAGAATCGCTTTCCAAGATAAAATCTGTGTACTCCAAAAACTCCGAATAAAAGGGCCAATACACCGGCTACTTGCTTCGACTTCATAATACCACGCTCGTTGTCAGAATGATAACTATATAAAAACGAAAATTACATTTCGTATTTATGATTTTTATCTTGTTTATTCGAACGACTTAAAAACATAGACAAAAGTCCGTTTCCTATCGTTTTTCGTTCAGTTGTTCAAAGATGGTTCTTAGTTGCACGCTCACTTCCTGATGACTGCTCTCAATTTTTTCAAGATTGGCGGATTCCTGTTCTAATAACTGATCAAAACGCCTGAAATTGTGATCGATCCGCTTTTTGAGATTACTAATATACAACTTTAATTTTTCTGTCACCTCCTGCTCGATCTTCATGCGACTGCTTTCTACTTCATCGTGAAAACCTTCCAGGATTTTCCCTCGCTTGATGCTGGTAGAGACCCCGGCAAAGAGTAGGCCGATGCCCGTAAGCAAGCCTCCCGTAATGTCGAAAACCATCCCATTGGTAACAGCCATCAGAATCACACCGATAGCGGCAATACCGCCGCCCGCCGCCAGATTCGGAGTAAGCGCCTGTCTGTCGGGAAACAAACTGGCATCGCGAAAGTTCTCGGTTTTTTCTACAAAGTCAGTGAAGGTATCCTGTAGTTCGCGCAGGATGTTTTCCCGCCGTTCGGCAATATCGCTGAACAGCTCGTGATCATTCTTCAGAATGGTCTCACTGCTGCGGATCTTCAGATCAATAATTTTAGCCATCTGCTGGATACTATCGGCCAGATCCACAACTCCTTCATTCAGTTTATGGCGCAATTCGGTATTGAGCTCAGTTTCCAGATCACCGGACAAACCTTCCAGCCATTCCTTGGCAGATTGCTTTTTACTGAATATGCCACTAATGGTGCGCTTCAGCAACGAAAAGAAAGACAGGCCGGAGCGAAGTTCCTGTTCCTTTTTTTGGGTAATGCGGTCGTATCCGGCCAGGAGGTTCTCTACCAATACATCCACCTGTTTGTGCGATTTGACTTCCTGTTGATCCAGTGTGACACGAATATCCCCCCGGAAGGCCTGATCGGCCTGCCATTGTGCCCGCCGCAGCCGAATGCCCTCACCGATCTTTTCACTAATGGTTGTCGCTGTATCTACGTTGTTGATCAGTTTCAGGAGAGGAGCCTGTCCACCGGTGATATTTTCCCGGATGTAGTCGCGCAAAGGATTGAACCCGCTGGTTTCAGGGTGGCCTTCCTGTTCCAGTTTGGCCGAAACGGCAAACACTTTAGGATCGCTCATCCCTTTCTTTTGAGCCTGTTCTTTCACTCCTTGTATATTGATCTGCAGACCGTCATCGTCAATAAGGTCTTTTTGCTGTAATACAAAAATGACCTTCCTACGCCATTCCTCGTTGACATAGTCAAAAAACTCCCAGGATGACTGGCGGTAAGGGTTTTT
>JAGQXH010000904.1 GCA_020436695.1 Lewinella sp.
TGTCGACGGGTAGTATACTTCTTCCAATGATCTCGAAGACCTGATAAATGGCTTCCGTCAGATTGTTCTCGTAATGTCGGTCGGAAAAGTGTAGGCGGGCAATCTCCCGGCTACTGAGCTTTTCAATGTAAAATTCCAGCTGATCATAGTTTTTTACCGATATCTGGAGTTGGTCTTCGGCTTCAAATCGTTGAGTGCGGATCCAGTCACTCAGGTCGACGGTAGCCATTAGTAGCGCCTGGTTGGTGCCGTCGCCTTCCAGATACTGCGCAATCCCATAGGGTGGAAGTAAATTGAAATAGATGCTGTTGGATTGGTTAACGGAAAGCGGAACTCGTTCCAGGGGTAGCGGTCTGTCCTGATCATCAAAAAAATGAATATGCTCTACCGGTATCTCCGGGTGAATGAAGGGTTGCAGGCGGTGGCCGATGATCAGCCTTTTGTCTTCGAGTTCTCCCGGTGTAAGCTGAATGCGAAAAGAACAGTCACTGAACAGACTTTGCCGACTGACCACTTTGCTGTGTGTGATACTGACGGCCTGCATGGTATCGCCGGATTGGAGCAGATATACCTGTAGCGTTTGTCCGATATTGTCGCGTTCAAGATCGTCTTTTAGCTTGTCCGGCAGGCGCTGATAAATATCCTCAAAGTGTTGTTCATCCCCCTGACCCAATATTTTCTTCAAGGCTTTATTGAGCCCATTCATATGATTTGTTCTTTGCGGAAAAATACAAAAAATGTTGAACAAGTAGACAGGCGACTAGACTATAGAAAATTCAGTGGGCCAGTAGTAGGTGAGCGCTCTGTGCAACGATGCCTCCGGGCCGGAAGCATGGAATCGGTATTGAGGGGGATGATCTGACGGAGCCAGTAATTGACGGGCCTGTAGCCGGTGATACAGTTGGCGTGCCACGGCCGGTGCGGGGTCAATAATTACACTATCAGCGGGAACGAGCTGTTCAAGAGCCTTTCGAACCAGCGGGTAATGCGTACATCCCAGCACAAAAGTATCCGCTCCGGCCGAAAACATGGGCTGTAAAATGCCGTTTAGAAAAGACATTGTATCAGGATCTTCGGTCAGGCCGGCTTCGATCTTTTCTACCAGACCGGTACAAGGATTTTGCAATACGCGGATGTTACCGGCGTAGCGCTCCATAAGTTGCGCATAGCGTTCACTGCGGAACGTACCGGCAGTGGCCAGTACTCCTACAACACCCGAACGGGTAGCCTGGGCTGCAGGCTTGACTGCAGGCTCCATGCCCACGATGATCACTTCCGGGAACGAATTTCGGAGGTAATCCAGTGCGGCCGCAGAAGCCGTATTGCAGGCTACCACGATGGCTTTACAATCTCGATCAAGTAGATATCCGGTGATGTGATGACTATAACTCCGGATCTCGTCCGGAGATTTACGGCCGTAAGGAAGGTGCGCAGTATCGGCGTAGTAAAGAATAGATTCGGCCGGCAAAAGATCTAAAATAGCATTGGCGACCGTAAGGCCGCCAATGCCGGAGTCAAATACTCCTATAGTTTGCTCTGAATGATAAGTGTTGGCCACTGTATCCGGCGAGTTGAAGATCGGCTGCTCATAAAGGAGCCGTTCTTATATTACATTATTACAGTTTGGCTTTAACCAGTGCACTTACGTCCTGTGATTCTTCGAAATACAGCAATACGCCCTGCTCGAAGATAAACTGAAAGCCGTTCTCTTTAGCCACATCGGCGATGGCCTTATTTACTTTTTCCAGGATCGGATTCAACTCTTTGGCTCTTTTTTCCTGGATTTGTTGTACCATGCCCTGCTCTTCCTGAGCCAGTTGGTTCTGGCGGTCCTGCAACTTCTTGGCTTCGTCTTCCTGCTGTTTCGGAGAAAGTTCACCACGTTCTACTTTTTGCTGAATAGCAATGTAGTCCTGTTGTAGTTTATTCATTCCATCCTGGAGTTTTTTCTGCAGTTGTTTCTGGAGAGCTTCCAGGTTAGCTTCGGCTTGCTTTACTTCCGGCATTTCTGCTAATATAGCTTGGGAGTTGACATAGCCAAACTTCTGAGCTTGTACGTTGATTGCGGCAAAGCACATCAGGATGAACAGGCTGCCAACTTTCAAGAACTTTTTCATTTTCAATGCTTTTTTGTTTAAGTAGTCTCAAAAACGGCTGCAAAATTACAGCTTTTCTTTGATTTTCAGTATGTTCAATTAAAATTATGGAAGTAAGGATACCGGGAAGTAGGGACGTTTGGAAGTTTGGACTCATTTCCCTAAATCCTGATGTCCATCCATCCCAAAGTCTTTTTGTCCCAATGTCCCGAAAATAAGTTTACTTCAGTTTATTCAGGACTTCGGTAGTTTTGTCATATTCCGAATTGGAAAAGATCAAACCGCCGGCACTCGACTTATCGAAGATGAAGTCATATCCTCTTTCCTGAGCATAGGATTCAATAGCGGCATAAACGCGATCCTGAATAGGGCGAACCAGCCCCTGCCGGCGCTTAAACAATTCTCCTTCTGGACCAAAACGATCTTTCTGCAGATCGCGAACTTCTTTCTCTTTGTTCATGATCTCGTCTTCGCGTTGCCGGCGGGCCTCGTCACTCAGCAGTACCTGTTCGGCCTGATATTTATTGTACATCCCTTTGATCACATCGTACTCCTGTGCGATCTCCTGACGCCACTGTGCAGCCAGATTATCCAGTTGTGTCTGAGCATTCTGGTATTCTTCGATGCTTTCCATTATCTTATTGACATCTACAATGGCGATACGTTGCGCGAATGTGGCCAGGGATACAAAAAGTAGTAAAGCCAGGGTAGTAGTCAGTCGTTTCAGATTAGCCTTCATGATGTTGTTGTTTGATTTTAATGAGGCCCCCTCTGCCTTCGGCATCTCCCCCCGGGGAGACTCCGCACGAAGAACATTGACGGCAGGTTCGAATTTATTCCTACCTTTTGTGAAAGGTAGTTGTGAGAAA